>JBDHHL010000001.1:0-39162 GCA_039589375.1 Gemmatimonadota bacterium
GAGTTGTTGAAGTTCCAGCTCGAGCAGCGCCGCCTTCTCCTCTATCGCACGGTCCGGCATCTCCAGCCAGTTGAACGCCACGTTGGCGCCGCACCGCGCGAACTCGATAGCCGTCTGCCGGCCGATCCCGGTCGCGCCGCCTGTGACCAAGGCCGTGCGCCCCCGCAATCCGCCGAAATGAACGGCGGGCTGCGGTTGCGTCTCCTCGCCAACTTCCTCCAGCAGAGCCGCGACGACCCCGCCGGCGTCGGGTGCCTCTGGCACGTCTGTGAAGTTTGAGCTCCCGCTGCGATCTTCGGTGTTCACCGACCCACTGCCTGTCGATGGGAAGAGTCTTGCGGACATCTTCGATGTCCGCGAGCCCTAGAGGCCCGCCACTCGTCGTTGCCGAATTGAATCCATGATAGCGCGACACGTAGCGCCGTAGCAACCAACAGTGCGCGCCAGCAAAACTCAGCGACGGAGGCCCACCGATCAGGAACCCGAACCGAGAAGTCGGAAACCGAGCCGCGCCTCGTGGAAAGGGATTTCAGAGATTGCAGTGTACCGGTATTCCGCCAGAAGCCAGATCGCACCGGTCGCGCTCAACCGAAACGCGAAGCCGAGGAAGCCACTGGCGCCGAATCGCACGCCCCGCAGCCTCTCGGCCTCCAGCAACTGACCGTCCTGAAAGGAAGAACTCTCGGCGCGAGAGACATCGATCGAGTGTAGGGAGACGCCGGCGCCGAGATACGGCCGGACGCCACCGCCGCGAAGGATATCACTCCAGAATTCCAGCCCGGCCAGCGCGTCTCGGACGGCCAGGTCCGAATTCTTCCGGTCCGCCGACCACCAGTCGAGCTCGATTCCCATGTGCAGCACGGGCCCGAATAGGTCCGCGAACCCGAGTCGCCCACCAAAAGCCACCCCGACCTCCGACTCGTCCGGCCACACGCTGCCCCCGAACATGTCGATGGCGACGAAGCGAATATCTACGAACTGCGCATCCAGGCGTCCGGGCAGCACGATCAACGCTGCCAGGCCGCAAATAGCCAGGCCACGACGCAGCCACCCGTTCACATCTCGTCCGTTCGTGGTTCAGCGGAAGTTGATGAACACGTACGAGACCACAACGATCACACCCAGGTACGCCAGACCGACGCTCGGTAGCTGGAAGACCACCATCAGGGCGCCGACTACAGCGCCCAAGAAGCCGCCGAGGTATACGATCAACCTCAACTCGCGGCGCGTGACGGTCCAGATGAGTCTCTCCAGCTCATCGATGGGATAGGCCCTGATCCTATGCTCGACCATGTCCGCTATCGGCAGCTCGGCGACCACCGCTGGGACACGCGACTGCAGGAACTCCCACAGCGGATCGAACAGCAGTTGCTCGGCCCTGTCCAACGCGTCCGCCGGCAGATAGTCTCGGACCCGCCCTATCGGCACCGTCAGCAGCCATTCCGTCTGCCGCACAAGGGTCGCTTCCAGCAGAGTATGGATCCGCTCTCCGCGAGCGATCTCCAGCACCCAATCCGCCATGCGATCCGTGATGCGGCCAGCGGCCTCCGGCCCCAGGTACTCCACTACGTCGCCCAGCTTCTTTCCCTCGGAGGCCTTGAGAAAACGGTCCATTCTGCCGAAGACGAAGTCTTCGGTCGTGTCGTGCCTAACGAAGTCGACGATTCGGTCAGTCAGGACGTCGCCCACGCGACCAAGCTCCTTGTCATCCATATCGCCGAAGATCGCTCTGACCGGACGCGCCAGCATATCATCGATGGCATCGTTGACCGCGGCAGCCGCACGGTCCTGAATCAGCGGTTCACGCAGCAGAGCCGCGATTTCTTCAGCTCCCCCGCGCTCCAGCGCCTGAACCGTCTGGCTTAGCGTCCGCTCTGTGATGATCAGCCTTCCGACGATCTGCTGGAACATACCCTGCTGGCTCAGGTAGCCGTCGATGAAGTTACGCAGAGCCCGGCGCACACGTTCCTGTGCAGCCGGCGACTCGAGCACCTGGCCGAAACGATCCAGAACCAACGGCAAGTAGTTGCGGACGACCGCCTCGCCGAAGTTGATCGCGCCGGTCGGGACGAAGCGGCCCAGCGGTTCTTCCGACGTGATGAAATCTCGCAAGTTCCTCTGGAAGAATTCCCTGATCGCGTTGCGAAACCCCGAGCCCATCACGACGCCTTCGCCCACGTCGTGCAACACGGTCATCAGCTGCCCGCGCGCCTCGGGTGTGAGCACCTTCTCCAACGGCTCGCCGCCGAACTCGCGGTTCAGCCGATCCACGAATTCGCGCACCCGCCGCTCGAAGGCCGCCCCGTGCAGGTACTCGACCAGCCCTTCCAGCAAGCGCTCCCCAAAGTCGGCCACAGTGTCCGTGACGTCATCCAGGCGGCTCGGCGGGATCGCCGATTCCAGGTTGCCGAGCTCTTTGTCGAGCAGGCTCTCGAGCGCGTTGCGAAGTGTGGTGTCGAATCGCTCGCGGAACTCGGGCTGAGCAAGCGTCTGGACGATGTCTTCGGTTCGCAGCAGGTGTGTCCCGACCGTCAGACCGATTCGGTGCGCGATCCGGTCGATCTCCTTGGGAATGGCGCCCTGTGGAAACAGCCTGAGCCGCCCTGCCCGAAGCGGCTTGTGCGGGTGGAATAGCATCCAGATCGCCACCGCATTCGTGAGCAAACCGGCTGTGATACCGATGCCCACGAACGCCACGTGGTCAATGCTCAGGAATTCCGACAATTCGACCTCAGTCCCGCGTTGACAGTCTTTCCAGCTCCGTCCAAGTTTCGCGTCATGCGCACAAACATGGGACACCGCTCGCCATCCACAACCGAGCGACTCGTCACAGCCCGCGCCTGGCTCGCGGGGCAGGGCGAGTCCACCCTCAGCGAGCAAATCGAGCTAGCGCGCGTTCCGGCCCCGCCCTTTCAGGAGCGGGGGCGCTCGGAGACCGTAGCCGCCAAGCTCGGGATGCTGGGCGTCGACTCCGAGTTCGACAAAGTCGGAAACCTCCTAGCCTGGTTCCCGGACAAACCCGAGGACGCCGCCCCACCGCCCGTCATCGTTGCCACCCACGTTGACACCGTTTTCGGTCCCGATACGCCAATCGAGATCCGACGCCAAGGCTCCCGCTGGCTCGGTCCCGGCATCACCGACAACGCGCGCGGGTTGGCCGTCGGGCTCGTCGTTCTTCGAGCCCTCGTCCACGCCGCCATCCGACCCCAGCACCCCATTCTCTTCGCCTTCACCGTGGGCGAAGAAGGACACGGCGATCTGAGGGGCGTGAAGCACCTATTCGCCGAGGGCAGTCCGCTTCGGGACGCTGCTGCCTTCATAGCCGTCGATGGAAGCGGCCTCCGCCGCATCATCCACCACGCTCTCGGCAGCCGTCGCTTCCGCATCACGACGCGCGGTGCCGGCGGCCATTCCTGGACCGACTGGGGCCGCTCGAACCCAGCCAACGCCATCGGCGAGTTCATCCACGGGCTCGCGACGATGGACCTGCCGGAACAGCCACGGACCGTGCTCACCGCTGCCAGACACGGTGGCGGAACCAGCATCAACGCTATCCCCGCCGACAGCTGGGTCGAACTCGACCTGCGCTCCGAGGACGAGGCGTTGTTGCACGCCACCGAAGCGCGAATCCGCGACCTGCTCGAGTCCAGCGTCGCCTCCGAGCGGGCGCGGGGCGATGGGCGTCTCGACGTCGAGATCGAGCTCATCGGCGAGCGTCCAGCCGGAATTCTCGAAAGCTCGCACCCCCTCGTGCAAGCCACGGAAGAAGCCACCCGAGCCTTGGGCGTCGAACCGAAGAATGCCGTCTCTTCTACCGACGCCAACGTGCCTCTGGCCCTCCACATCCCCAGCATCGCCATCGGCGGCGGCGGCGAATCGGGCGAAACTCACACCGTTAATGAGTGGTTCGAGGATACAGACGGCTCGGCCGGCCCCCTCCGTCTTCTTTCCGTACTCGCCTTCGTCGCTCACTTCTAAGCCGGACGCCCGATTCTAAGCCGGATGCCCGATCGGGTCAGTCGATGGCATCTCTATTCCGACGACTCCGGGGCGCCAAAAGCCGCGCTGTGATCGCCGAGGAGCACCGTTCCGCGTAGCCCACGTATCTGAACGTTCGAGCCGATCAGCGATTCGCTCAACTCGCAGTCCTCGATGACGGCTCCCTCTCCGACGATACAATTACTCAGCCTCGACCCGTGTATTCGACTGCCGCGCCCCAAGCTGACGTTCGGTCCGATGACGGACCCTGACAGCTCGACTCCGCTCTCGATCCGTACCGGTCCCGATACCGTGCTATCGCCCGTATCGCTGGGCCTTAGCGCCCGGCCAGTCTCCAGCAAATGCAGATTGGTGGCCAGCAGTGTCTCCGGCTTACCGCAGTCGTACCAGCCCTCGACTTCCAGGACGCGAATCCTAGAACCGTTATCCACCATGTACTGAAGTGCATCCGTTAGAAAGTATTCGCCAAGATACGGGTCGGCGGCCAAAGTGTGGTCTATGCCTTCAAACAGCAGCCGGTGATCGCGAAGGAAGTAGAGACCTATGTTCGCCAACCGCGAGATCGGTTCCTTCGGCTTCTCGACGATCCGCGTCATCATCCCTTCCTCGTCCGTCACGATCACACCAAACCGCTGGTAGTCCTCTACTTCCTTGGCCCAAATGAAGCCGTCTACGTCAGGATGCGCGTCGATCACTGACAGATCGGCATCGAACACGGTGTCAACAAAGATGATCAGAACCGGGCCATCGACATGAGGCTGCGCCAGCTTGATCGCGCCGGCCGTGCCGTTCTGTACCTCCTGCTCGATGAAGACCGATGAGACCGAATAGTGCGCCTCTACATGTGCCTCGACTTGTTCTTTCAGATGGCCCGTTATGAAGACCAGTTGCTCTACCCCGAGCCGTTCTACCACGTCCTCGACCACATAGTCGAGAACCGCCTTACCGGCAACCTCCAGCAGCGGTTTTGGCACCGTGTGCGTGTGAGGCCGCAGCCTCGTTCCTTTCCCAGCCAAGGGAATGACGACTTTCACCCCGCCTTCTCCTTTCCCGCCGACTATTAACCTGGTTCTGCGCCGCCACAAAACTAAGCGATTCTCCGACCCCGCAAAGTATACGGTTCCCAACCACCTTGCAGAACACGGCGCCCGTCCACATGATCAGGAGTCATCTGACCAATGAGAACTCCGATTCGCGATGATAACCCAAGCTATTGTAAGAGCGTTGACTGAGAACTCGGCCCAGACCAGCGAAGAGGCTGAGGACCCCAGATTGAACGGTCGCACTTATATGATCCCTTTCGCCAAGGTGTGGGACGAAATCATCGACATGATAGAGTCGAAACGGCGCTGGACGCTCGTGCGCGCCGATGAAGGCAGTGGCCTCATACACGCGGAAGCCACGACCCGAGTACTCCGCTTCGTGGACGACGTTCGCTTCAAGCTGAAGCTCGACCAGAACGCTCTCACCCGGGTTGACATGTGGTCTACCTCGCGCGTCGGGAAGGGAGATCTGGGCACTAACACACGTCGCATCGGGCGGTTCTATCGCGAACTGGATCGCAGGCTAGGACTGACCGCCTGACGGGTCACCCCGCCGCACGCCGCGCGCACAACCCTACGACGTTGCGGCGACTCGTGCGCCTTCCACGGGGACATCTAGTTCACCTTCGGTCTTCGCCACCCAGATTGCGCAAACGGTATCGCCCGTGACGTTCACCGCGGTGCGAGACATGTCGAGAATGCGCTCGACGCCCACGACCAGAGCGATCCCTTCCAGTGGGATGCCAAGCTGGGTCAGCACGATGGTCAGGGTGACCATGCCAATCCCGGGGACACCGGCGGCACCGATCGATGCCAGTGTGGCCGTCAGCACGATGGTCAAGAGGTCGGTCAATCCCAAGGTGATGCCAAAGACCTGAGCGATGAACACCGCGCTTACGCCCTGGTAGATCGCCGTACCGTTCATGTTCACGGTCGCTCCCAGCGGAAGCACGAAGGACGCCACCTGGTTCGATACGCCCAGATCCTCCTCGGTCACCTGCAGGTTCAGCGGCAGAGTCGCGTTGCTGGACGAAGTGGAAAACGCGAACACAAACACTTCGTAGTACTTCTTCAGGAAGAACCACGGAGACATCCCGGAGAGACGCAGCGAGACCGGATAGACGGTGATAGTGAAGACAATCATCGTTCCGATCGTAATCAGCACGTATTTCAGCAGCGTTACCAGCACGCCGTATCCAAACTGCGCCGCCACAGCAACGATCAATGCGAAGACGCCGATGGGCGCCACCTTCATCACGATCTTCACGAGGACGATCATCGCATCGTTGACGCCGTTCAGAAAATCCAGTACCGGCTTCCTGCGCTCCTCCGTAAGGATCGTCAGGGATATTCCGAACAGGATGGCGAAGAAGATGATCTGCAGAAAATTGGTCTCCACCATAGCGCGGAAAGGATTCCTCGGAATGATGCGCACGAGAAGATCCGCGATCGAAGGCTTTTCGCTCAGCCGCTCGAGTTGCTCGGCGGTGACCCCCGCGAAGTCCGTGAGCACTCTCGCTTTGACCTCTTCATCCAACCCTATTCCGGGGTTCAGCGTCTTGGCCGCGATCAGACCCAAGGCGACAGCCAACGCGGTCGCCACGAGGTAGAACGCAACCGTCTTCAAGCCTATCCGGCCCAGCTTGCGCAAGTCGCCCAAGCTCGCCGTTCCCACGATCAGCGAAGCCATGACCAGCGGTACCACGATCATCACCAGCAGATTGATGAACGCGTCGCCCAACGGCTTGATCGCCGCGCCGAAGCCGCCAAGGATTGGTCCAAGCAAGGCGCCGAGGATAAGAGCGATCAGTATCTGGGTGTGCAGCTTGATGTTGCGGATTCTGTTGAAGATGCTCATTGCCAACGGTCTTCTCTCCGAGGTCGTCATGGATCGTCGGACGTCAACCGAACGAGTCTAGGATCGCCGCAAGATAGGGTTGGGCCCGAGGGCGCGACAGACCACCTAGTACTGGACCACACCGGTACGGACAGGTTGGCCCCCTTGAATATCGAACACCGAATATCGAATGGCGAATAACGAAGAACTGTCCTTGGAAAGTCGACATCCGATGTTCAGTATTGGCAATTCAAAGCCTGCCCCACGTCGTCCCTGCTCACACGTCACTACCGCTGTGGCCGGCCACCTAGCCGTGCCGGTGACCCCCAGATAGCTTTCGCGACATGATTAGAAGAGCGCTGATGTGGTTCTTCTGCCTCGCAGCTCTGCAGGCGTGTGGCCCGGATAGAACGGGCACCGTGTCCTCCGGCGAGGGTTCGGACTCAGCCCCCGATCCAGGCGCCGCACGACCGGTAACCGTGACCGAGTACACCACGAGCCTGCTATTCCTGCCGTTCGAGCCCGCCACCACGCGGGCTTTGATCTTGGACTTCGCCAACGTGGCAACATCCGATGCCGTTGACCATCGCTACCTCGGCTGGCAGCTGACTGGCTCGGGCTGGCGTACCATCCTCGACATCGAAGCTCGGGATGCCCCCCTGCGCGAGCCGTGGCGATTGTTTCCCGTGGACTCTCTGCGCCTGATGGTCACGGCCGACGGAGACGCCGACGCCGTTGTGCTGAGCACGGCATCGGGCGACAACACCCTCGACCTAGGCGAATACTTCGACCGCTGGGAGGACGGCGCGGGGACCCGGCACGAGATCCGCGAAGCGCGGTGGATCCAGCGCGGCCAGCGGATAACCGGCGTCGCTGTCCAGCATCGGTTCGCCATACCGGAGCCCGACCAACCTTCCCGGTTCGGCCCCTACGATAGGGCCATACTCAGATCGGCGGACGGGGCTGTCGTCGTTCTGTTCAGCAGCCGCAGTCCCGAGACGTACGGCAGCTCCTACGCCTGGATGTACGCCGACGGTCTGTCGAGGCGCTGGACCGCCGTAGAATCGCGCACCGTGGAAGTGGCCAACGCTCCAGAGTTGCGTCGAAACGTGCCCGTTCGGATCTGGTTCAGGATTCCGGAACCCGACATAAGAGCCGAGATCACGGTGGCCGAGCGTCAACTCAATGAATACCCGACTGCGCAGGGGCCGAAGCCGTACAACGCCCTGTACCGGGTTAGAGGATGGATCGAGTTCGCGGGTGAGCGCCGCGATGTAGAAGGCTTGCTGGAGCGCGGAGAGACCTGACCTGCCTACGCTTCAAACTGCTCAATCCGTCGCAGCGCCAACCTCAACGGTAGCAAGGTAGCCGCTACGCAGATTCCCACGGCCGCTACTCCGCTGCCCGCAGCCATCAGCCACACGTCGCCTGAAGGGCTCGTCCCCATTAGCCTGTGGCGGAAGATGCTGAGGACCGGCCACGACTCAAGCACCAAAACGACGCCCAGGAGCGCGATGGCCGACATCATGAAGAGAAGTCCGCCCATGCTCGTTGGGATCTGCGCGGTGTTCTCGGTCTCGAACTGTGGAAAGATCGTTCCAAACGCCAGCGCCAGAGCCGCCAGCGCGAAAGTCACGGCGGTGATGGTGGCCAGCGACAGCACCATCATGATAGGGTTCACTTTGAGGAGCAGATTCGTACCGAGCGTCAGCACGAAAGCCATCAACAGCAGTGGAGCCGTCCCGACCCAGTATTTGCTGTAGAGGAGGTCCCGTGCCCGTAGCGGACTGGAACGCAGTAGCCAAAGCGTCGGGCCCTCCAGGCTCACACCCGGAAGCACGAAACGCGCGGCGACGGCTGACAAGACGAATCCCGCAAGCCCGACGTTGACGAAGGAAATGATGTGTGCGAAGAAGAAGCTGACGCCCTCGGAGTACAGCGGCAGCGCGCGGATGTTGTAGATATACACGACTACCAGGACGCCCAGAAGAATGAGCTGTGACCATTGCGTGGTGTCACGGAAGAAGACACGGATGTCCTTCAGCATCAACTCCGTGCGACTACTGCCAAAGCCGCGGAACAGCTTCCGAATCGAGACACCGAACCGCCGCCCCGCTGTGTGCTTCTGGGCTCCCTCCTGTGACCGCGTGAAGGCGGCCGGATAGTAGCGATGGTGAAACAGCGCGCCCAGGACCACTACCGCTGCCGCGCTGCTCCACAGCAAGAGCAGCATGAAGGGATCAAAGCCGCCCTGTAACACACCCACGATGGAATCGGAGGCCCATTCGCTCGGCAGCCACGGCGACGTCGGGCCCCGTAGCACCGCCATGAAGTCACCGAGGTTACGAAAGCCCTCGGGCCTGGCTAGGCTCTCCGGGCGCAACAGGCGAATCAACAGCACCACCCCGCCGGCAGCGGCGACCGTGATGACGCCGAAGATGTCCTTCGCACGGCGCGCCGGAAAGACACTCACCAGCAGAAGCGTCAACGCCGACCCGACTACCGCCGTGATGACGAAGAACGGCAGCAGCGCGGCCAAGGACACCCCCAGTAGGCCGAACCAGTGTCCGTACACCGTCCCGTACGCGACCAAGATCGGCACGCACATCAGAGCTACCATCCAACTGGAGTTTACTACCGTCTCCGTAAGCTTCGTGAGGTATATTTGCTCGCCAGAAGACGGAGCGGAAATGAGCAACTCCAGGTCCTTCGACAGAAAGAACGTCGATAGCGCGGTGATGACATTCGAGAGCAGCAAGATGCCAAGGAACGTAAGCAGGATCAGGCCCATCAGCTTGGCCGCCAGCAGGTCCCCGATATCCTCAACTCCCTGGAAGTAGCGCAAGACCCGGTAGAGGATGCCGTAGGCCGCCAGCCAAAAGACGACCCCTACCGTCGCGACCGTGATCGTCTTGCCGCTGCCCGAGCCCTGACGACTGACCCTCCTACGCGCCGTGATCCGCTTCGGGCGCAGCATGTCCCAGAAGCTCGCGCTGGGAGTACTCACGAGCCCAGCACCTCCAGCAACTCCCTCACTTCGTGTCCACCGGTCAGCTTGAGGAAGATCTCCTCCAGATCCGCGCCCCCGCTCTCCACCTGGCGGCGCAGGTCATCCATACTCCCCTCAGCTCGGATTTCCCCGCCCTGGATGATCGCGATGCGATCGCAGAGCGCCTCCGCAACCTCCAGTGTGTGAGTGGACATCAGGAGTGTGCCACCCTTGCCGACGAAGCCGCGGAAGATGTCCTTCAGCATCCGCGCTGCTTTCGGATCGAGGCCGACAAGTGGCTCATCGACCACGATCACTTCCGGCCGGTGGATGAGGGCTGATGATATGATCAGCTTCTGCTTCATCCCGTGGCTGTAGGCCTCCAACAACTCGTCGCGCCACGCCGAAAGCTCCCACACACTCAGCAATTCATCGATTCGCCTGTCGATTTCATTGCCGTTCTGGCCGTAGAGACCGGCGACGAACCTCAGGAACTCTGCGCCGGTCAACTTCTCGTAGACGAACGGCCGGTCGGGTATGAAGCCAAGCCGGCTCTTCGCCCGCTCGGGGTCTTTCTGAACGTCGAATCCGCCGAGCGTCACGGTACCTGAGGTCGGCTGCAAGATGCCCGCGATGATGCGCAGCGCCGTCGTCTTCCCCGCGCCATTCGGCCCCAGCAGGCCGTACAGCATGCCCCGGGGCACTGTCAGGCTGAGATCCTTCAACGCGGTGAAGTTGCCGTAGTTCTTCGTCAGGTTACTGAGTTGAATCACCTTTCCTCCACCTCTACGACGTCCAATCGGAGCTGTCCGATCAGGCGGACGAGTTCCACCTGTCGGGCCAACCCTCCCACGACAAAGCGAAGGTGCGACGCGTCGGCCGGGAACTGATCCAGCGTCGGGTCCACCGGTACCCAGCCGCCGAGCCATACCTCTGGCCAGGCGTGGTAGTAGAAGCTGCCGTGCACGTAGACGAGACCCGCAACCGTTCGAGCTGGCAGTCCGACGGCTCGAGCCATGGCCACATAGAGCACCGTGTGCTCGTTGCAGTCGCCCCGACGTGAATCCAGCACCTGCCGAGCGCTGGGCACGCTCAGCGTGATCTGTTTGTCCAGGCTCTCGTGGAGCCAGGCGGTCAGGCGGGCTGCCGCGACTGTGGGGTCCGACGTGCCACCAATCACCTCTGACGCCGCCCTCCCGATCTCCGGGTCATCCGCTTGAATCAGCGGCGTCGATTTGAGGACGTCGGGCCAGTCGTCCGCGTCAGCCGGAAGCTCGTAGCCTGCCGACTGCGGCGCGGGGTCTCCTGCTACGAAGAGAGTATTCCCGTCGAGCCGCTGGCGCTCGCCATCCAGATCGAAGCCTGTCAGGTCAACGTCGAGCAGCCGGACGGCCAATCCCGCCAGACGCTCGCCGCGCGGCAGCTGCACACCCACCGAGATCGCGGATCGCTCGATGATGTCGGGCACACCCAACTCGGTGGACGTGCCCGCACTCTCCAAGGCTCGGTACTCGTTCCAGGCGATCTCGAAGGCAGTCCGCTCGATGGTGTACCCGAGTGCGCTCGTCGCTCGCACCACCATACCATCCGGGTCCAGCCAGGACTCCAGCTCCACGCCGCTGAAGCTCTGCTTGACGCGCCACGTCTCCACGGTGTCGTAACGCGCCGGCACCCACTTCTCGATCTGCTCGTCGAAATCGGCGCTGTCGGGAAAGACAAGTGTCTCTTTCGACAGCACCTCCATGGTCACGCGCTGCTTCTCCATGATGCTGGGGTCGAAAACCTCGAAGCTGTACACCTCGCCGGGCTGCGGCTCGCCGCCGAGCGCGAAGTGTACGGGCATGACCTGAGGCAGAAGGATCGGGCCTTCGGTCGGCAAGGCGAGGGTTTGCTGATCGTCTCCCGCCTCGATCTGCAGATCCAGAAGCGAGTCGCCCTGCATCACACCCTCAACCCTGAAACTCCCGATATCCGAGCGCAAGGCGAAACGGAAGTCGCGCAGTTCGAGGCTCTCCCCCAAGCGAACCTCCGTTCGGGCCGTCGCCGGCAATTCACTGCCGAATGCCCTGATATGTAGCCGCATGTCGTCATCGAGTACGAAGCCCTCCGGCACGGTGTCGATTCGCGACGCGGCATACCCGATCGGCGCGCCCCCAAGCTTGATCGAATAGAAAGATGCGCTGGGAATGAGGTTCGCGGATGCCTCGGCCAGACGGACGGTCACCGGCCTGTAGTACTCTCGGCGCAGATGCCAGGCCAGCACAGCGACCCAGACCGCAAGTACCGCGACGCCGGCCAGGCGCCATCTGCGTCGCAGGCTCACCACCTACCCAGCTCTTTCGCCTTCCGATACATGACCTCGGCCATGTCCGGCTGCTTCTTGCGGTCGCACAGGATTCCCATGGTGTAGAACGTGCGCGGGCTGGGCCTCAACTCGGCGGAGCGTTCCAGCGCCTCCATGGCTGCCTCGATCTCGTCCAGGTGATTCAGCGCCTCGCCCAGATAGTGGTAGGCGTTGGCACGCGACGGGTCGAGCTCGGTAGCCCGCCTCAGCTCCACAGCCGCCTCCGCGTAGAGCCCTTTCTTGAAGTAGACAAGCCCGAGGTTCTCACGGGCATCGGCGTTTTGCGGATCGGCGTGCAAAGCCTGGCCCAGCCGCTCCTCGGCATCGCGATAGCGGCCCAGCGACGCCTGCACTGCCGCGATGTTGCACTGGAGTCGAACGTCGTCCGGATCGAGTTCTTCAGCGGCTAGATACTCTGCCAATGCCGCCTCGTAGTTGCCCAGTTGATCGTACAGGACGCCCAGGTTATTGCGGGCCCGCAAGTGACTCGGGTCGATGGCAAGAAGGTCGCCGTATACGCGAGCCGCATCGTGCAGAGACCCTTCGTCGCTGAGCTTTCTGGCACGCCGGTAAAGTTCCTCGACCGCGGGTTCCGTTTGCGCCCGGTCCAGCTCGCTGGACTTTTCCGCGTCGACGGAGTTCATCGGCTCCTGCCGCGGGTCATTCTCTTTTTCAGCAGTCGGCATCACCCGCGCTCCGTTTCGGCCCGTACCCAATCGAGATAGGGCTCGAACCCAGCCACGATCTCGGTTGCGATCACCTCGGGAACTTCGTAGGGGTGGAGGCTGCGGACTTTCTCCGCCAGAGTCCCTACATCTTCTCCTCGCGCCTTCAGCAGCATCAGGACTTCGTCAGATTCCTCGATCTCGCCCTGCCACCAATACAGCGACCGGAGGCCCGGTACTATGTTGACACACGCTACGAGCCGGTCCGCCAGAAGCTGCCGCGCGATTTCGGCAGCAGCCTTCCCGTCCGGTGCTGTTACAAGGACGACGACAGTGTTGTTCCGTTTCGACATATTCTATCAGCGGTGATGAAATCGCTGCCGGATGGTGGTAGGAAAAGCGGGGACGATCGGACACCTGAAAGGTTAATCTACTCCACCCCGATTTGCTTGTCCACTTCCACGTCGGGAAGTCGACAGGCAACCGGCTATCTTCCCTCGTACAGCCGCTCGATGACGTCCCTGTAGTTCGACTCGACGACGCGACGCTTGACCTTGAGGGTCGGCGTGATCTCACCGCGCTCGAGGGAAAGCTCACGCCGTAGGAGCGCCACCCTCTTCGGCCGCTCGAAAAGGGCCACGCCGGACAGTGTCCCGAGGACTTCCTTCTCGACGAACGCGGCGACCCGAACGTCCCCGGCCAGTTCCTCCTGGGACCCAAAATCGATCCGCTGAGACTTCGCCCAATTCACCAGCGCGTCGAAGTCCGGAACGACTAGTAGAACCGGGAATTTGCGGCGATCACCGATCATGACCACCTGATTCACGTACAGGCTGTTCTTGACACGGTTCTCGATCGGTTGCGGTGCGATGTTCTTTCCGCCGGTGGTGACGATGAGGTCCTTCTTCCGGTCTGTGATCGAGAGTCGGCCATCTTCGCCGATTTCCCCAACATCTCCCGTGTGGAACCAGCCGTCGGGTTCGATGGCGGCGGCCGTCTCCTCCGGCATCTTGTAGTAGCCCTTCATGACGTGCGGCCCGCGCGTCAAGATCTCTCCGTCCTCGGCAATCGCTATCTCCACTCCCGGGAGCGGTCGCCCGACGGTCCCCAGTCCGATGTCAGCGAAGTTGTTCAGCGCGATTACCGGTGATGTCTCCGTCAGCCCGTACCCCTCCAGCATCGTCAGACCGGCCGAGAGAAAGAAACGGCCGGTTTCCGGGCTCAAGGGCGCGCCGCCGGAGACAAACAGCCGCATGCGCCCCCCGAGTGATTGGCGCAGCTTCGAGAAGACCAAGCGGTCGGCGATTCGCGATTGGAGCCCTAGCAGTGGACCGACTCGCCTTCCCGCCAGGACCCGGTCTACGCGCTTGCCTCCCACACCGAGTGCCCAATGCAGAATCCGCTTCTTCGCCGCACCACCCGCCCGCGCCGTCTGTTCGACTTGCGCCACGAGCTTCTCGTAGACACGCGGAACGAGCGTCATTGCGGTGGGCTGTACCTCCCTGAAGTTGGAGCCGAGCCTGGCGAAGGACTCGGCATAGCAGATCGTGGCCCCGGCGCTGAACATGACGTAGTGACCGGCCATCCGCTCGAAGATGTGGCTTAGCGGAAGCGCCGAGAGCGATATGTCTTCCGGCGTGATCTTGAGCACCTCCAGAGCGGCGCGGACGTTCGAGGCCAAGTTCTGATGGGTTAGCATGACACCCTTTGGCTGGCCCGTCGTGCCCGACGTGTACAGGATCGTCAACAGATCGTGGGGATCCGTAGCCAGCGCCCGCGCTCGGTACTCCTCGTCATCGGTTTCCGGCAGCCTCGTATCCCCAAGCTCGAGCAGATCTCGAAACTGCATTACCCCTGGTTCGGTCGCCGACAGGTCATCGTATGTGATGACGTGCTCTACCGAAGTGATCTGCGTTCTCAGTTCGCGCACTTTGGCCAATTGATCGGCGCTGGAGACGAAGACAGCCTTCGCCTGACTGTCCCGAAACATGTACGCGAGCTGGTCCGCAGGTAGAGAGGGATAGAGCGGTACGCTTATCGTGCCGCTCATTACGCAGGCGAAATCGGAAAGTAGCCACTCCGGACGATTCTCGGACAGTATCGCCACCCGCTCTCCCCGGGCGATACCGAGCGCCTCAATCCCGAGAGCCGCTCGTTTGACATCCCGATACAGCCGCTCGTGCGAGAGGGCGCGCCAGTCACCATCGCGCTTGTACATCACGGCCTCGGGCCTGTTGTGCCTGTCAATCGCTCCCAAGAACAGTCCGGCCATGTTCCCGTCCGGGATGCGGCCAGGTGTACTTGCGGTGCGCGTTATCCGTACGTTTCGCTCGGGTGACACGGCTATTCTCCTGACGCGGCCCCGGGTTCTTCGTCAAACGCCTCACCGGCCTCGAGCTGTTCCAGAGTCCGCCGCGCGTGCTCGATGTGCGCCGTGGCCTCCTCGCCGCTCGGCGGCCGCCTGAGAAACGCCTCCAGATGCGCGTGGGCTCTCTCGGGCTCGCCTCCCCGAAGGAAGAGAAACGCCAGCCCGTAGTGAGCGGCTGCCGAATCTTCTCCGATCTTGATCGCCTCCTCGTAGTACTTGACCGCCTCGTCCAGCATCCCGATGCGGGTGTAGATCACGGCCATCTGCTGCAGGATCTCGGGATCTTCGGGCTGTCGCCTCAGTGCCAGACGAAACGAAGTCAGCGCCTCGTGATACTTCTCCTCGCTCGCCAGCCTGTGCCCTTCCCGGCAGTAATCAGGAGGCTCACCGAGCCACTTTTGACGCTTCGAGAACGGCCACCATTTCATGCGACCACCATTCCTGCCGGTCGTTGTTTCACCCGACCACCGGGAGAGAGCCGGTCTTCCGTTTGGCGACTGCGGTGTTGCTTTCGGCCGCCAGAACACTGAAGCCCGAACGCTTCGCCTCTTCGATATCGTCCTCCGTCGCATCGAACAGCAGCAGCCTTCCGTCCGCGCTGACCCGCCTGGCTGCATCAGCTACCAGCCCGCCGTCGCCACCGGGAGCGATAGCCACGCAACCCACCTGGCGTTCTGCCACCGGGAATCCCGCATCACACAGGACCGCACTCACACCGGAGCGCCCGACGAGGCCCTGGATCGCTCCAGCCACGACTATGACCTCTAGTTCCGGTGCAATATTGGCGATCGCCGACGCCGCGTGGGCCAGCCTCTCTCCGAGCAGCAAGTATCCGCGCTCCTCCGCCAGACCCGAAAGCGCGAGGATCTTCAAGGGAAGCTCTTCATCGGCGAATGCGGGACGGGTTGCGTTCTCCGCTTCCGTACCTACCCGCAGGTCCGCGATGCAGTCCACCACCGGGTAATCGTGCCGGCAATTCGGGCAACCCAGCCAACCGTTGCGAACCCTGCGCTCCTCGACCTCTTTCACCAGCAAAACCAAGCCGTGCCCCGGCCCGCAGCGAGGACAGGTGAGCAGGTCTGTCAGCTCAAAGAACACGATCCACTTCGGAAAGGGCCCAGCGGTAGAGCATGTCCCCAGCCAGTTTTATGTCTTCCTTCCGCGAATCTTCATCCGGTCGATGGCTCACACCTTTGAGACTCGGAATGAAGAAGAGGCCGGCGGGCGCTACGCGAGCCACCGACATGGCATCGTGACCCGCCATCGAGACCAGACGCATGGACTCGACGCTGTGCTTTTGGCAAAGCTCTTCCAACCGCCCGGTTATCTGCTCCGACATCGCGGTCGGACGTATGGACGAGATCGAGGCCATCTCCAATCCCACGCCGGGAGCGCGCGGCCCCGTTGTGGCCACCAGTTCCTTCAGCCGGCGGGCGATCTCGTCTTGCTCGCGCTCGCTCTGGGCTCGATGCTCGATGATGGCCCAGGCCCGATCCGGGATCACGTTGGCAACGCCGGGCGTCACACCCATGGCACCGCACGTGATCACGCCGCCTTCGACTCCGCGCACGAGTTGAGGCAGTCGTCCCACCATTCCCGCGATCGGCACCAGCGCATCGCGCCGCTCGCGCATCGGCGTAGTGCCGGCGTGGTTCAACTCGCCCATGCTGTCCAGCCGCCACCGTCTGATTCCCGCGATATGGGTAACGAGACCGATCCGCTTACCGGCCTCGATCAGCCGTGAGCCTTGCTCGATGTGCGCCTCGAGGTAGGCCCCAACCTCGATCGGCGGCTTGTACCGGAACCTCGCCACGTACTCACCCGTCTCGCGGCTGCGGCGCGGCTTCTTCTGCAGTCCCCGTTCCGCAAGGAAATCACCCAGCATCATGCCGTCCCGGTCTCGGATCGTCGTCAGCTCCTCATCGCTGACCTGGCCCGCGAATGCTCTCGAACCGAAGAGCCCGTTGCCAAACCGATGACCTTCCTCATCGGCCCAGATGGCGACCGCTATCCTCGCCTCGCGGCGCTTGCTCAAGACTCGTTGCATCGCGAAGAGGGCGCCGGCGACGCCCAGTGCGCCATCGAGCCAGCCGCCATTAGGCACCGTATCCAGGTGAGAGCCCAATAGCACGTAGGCTCCCTTGTGTTCCCCGTTCACCAGGAACGTGTTACCGGCCTGGTCACGGATCTTCCTTACGCGCCGGCTACGCGAGAAGGCGGCGCACGCGGCCGCGTGCGCCTTGTCCTCCCAGTCGCTGTGCCCAAGGCGAGTCACACCCTCCTTGGTGGCGCTTATCTTTTGGAACTTCTTGAGATGGCTAAGTATCATGGTCCGCTTACCCAGTCAGTAGTTGCCGGCCCCCACATCTTGACTTTCGATTCAACCGTCGATCCGCTCTCGGCGCGACACGTTCGACCTGATCACAATCTCCTCCACCGCTACAGAACTCGGCTGTGCGATTGCGAAGGACACCGCATCCGCGACCGCCTCGGGTGGAAGCATGTCCGCCCGCGACGGAAGATCCTCGCGCGCGTCGGGATCGATGGCATCCCACAATGGCGTGTTCACGGCCGACGGCTCGATCCACGTCGACCGCACACCCGTGCCGCGCAGTTCCTCAACCAGCACTTCGTGCAACCCGCGTAACCCGTACTTGGAAGCCGAATACGCCGCATTGCCCGGAAACGCCTTGCGCCCGGCGATCGAGCCGACGTTCACGATGTGGCCCGACCCGCGCGATAGCATCCCCGGCAGACACAGACGCGTTAGCTCGAACGGGCCTCGTAGGTTGACCGCTATTAGACGCTCGAATACAGCAGGGTCGGTCTCGCCGAATGCAGCCAGCGCGAAGGCCCCCGCGTTATTGATCAGGACATCCGGAGCTTCGCTCCACTCCTCTTCGATTACCGCCGCAAGCCGCTCTTGAAAGGCGGCGTCCGTCAGATCGCCAGCCACCGCCGTACCGCCCAGCCTTCCCGCCGCTTCCGCCAGCGGGTCCGCCCGACGCGCGACTAGGATCAGCTTTGCGCCGACGCGAGCCAGGCGATCGGCCACTGCCCGCCCGATCCCGCTCGTAGCTCCCGTAATGACAATTCTCTGCCCGGACAGCGGCTCCCGCTCCGTCCTAGTCACGAGTGGAGGGCTTGAGAGGCTACGAGCCGCAAGAACTCTTCCCGGGTTCGCAGATCCTCCTTGAAGACGCCCCGGACCGCGCTGGTGATCGTCTTCGAGCTCTGCTTCTCGACCCCGCGCATCATCATGCACAAGTGCATCGCTTCGATGACCACACCGACGCCTTTCGGCTCGAGAACGTCTTGGATCGCACACGCCACCTGGTCCGTCAGACGCTCCTGAACCTGGAGACGGCGCGCGAACACCTCCACGATTCGCGGCAGTTTACTGAATCCGACGATCCGGCCGTCCGGGATATAAGCGATATGTGCCTTTCCGAAGAACGGAAGCAGATGGTGCTCGCACATCGAGTAGATCTCGATGTCCTTCACGATCACCATCTCGTCGTGTTCAGCTTCGAAAACCCCGTTGCCGATGACACCCTCGACGGTCATTCCGTAGCCGCGTGTGAGCCAGCGCAGAGACTGCCCGACACGCTTAGGAGTATCCGCCAAACCCGAGCGCTCGGGATCCTCGCCCAACAGCCGCAGCTGTTCACGGATGTGATACTCGAGACCCGACTTCCCTGTCATCTCAGAGACGCTCCGTGATAATCGTTGCACTGCCCCGCCGGCCGGCACCGTCTTCGTTCAGATCACTCCCCGTAGTACTCGACGAAGTTGCGTTCCGACTCGGAGACCATCACACGCTGTAACATCCCTTCCGGCAGTGCCGCCTCGAGACGGCGCCAAACCTCCACCGCAATATTCTCCGCCGTTGGAACGACTCCCTGCATCCACGGGACATCGACGTTCAGATTCGCGTGGTCCACATCCTCGAGGACAACCTCCTCGACCAGCCGCTTCAACCGCTTCAAATCGAACACGTAACCCGACTTCGGGTCCACTTCACCTCTCAGCGTCACCTCGAGCCCGTAATTGTGACCGTGGCCGCTCGGGTTGTTACACAACCCAAAGACCTCCCGGTTCTCCGCGTCCGAAAGCTCCGGGTTATGTAACCGGTGACCGGCGCTGAAGTGGAGCCGCCGCGTGACTCTGACGATAGGCATTGGTTAAGCAGGCCACATAAAATCTGTGCCGTCGCCGACCAATTCTCCGACTCGGGCTGATAACCGTAGGATTTTGCCCGTAACTTAGGCCATTCGGGGGGTCGATGCCAGTTGTCGGCAGGAATCCGCCACCCTCACCGGCAATAAAACGCCGACCCCCGATGACTCGGGGGCCGGCTCTGCGAAGGTTGGGCTGCAGGGCATTCAATGAAGCCCTCATGCAACCTTTGGTACCCTCTCCACGACGTTCCGTCTTCCCTGTAGGGGGCATGACGTTTGTCGAAGAAGCTCGGGCCCAAACATTCCTGTGTTGGCTCAAGAACGGGTCGCTGCAGCCTTCGCTTCGACTGTCTCAATTCTAATAGTACCGCGCGCAAACGTCAATTGAACAAAGACCGAAATCAGGCCTTCAATGCGCCAGAAGCTTCACCGCAATCATGATGAATGCGCCGAAGAAGAACATGAAGGTGTTTGCGGGACGCCCCTTAGCCTGTCCTTCGGGCAGCAGGTCGGCCGCTCCGACGTACAGGAACGAACCTCCTGCCAAAGCCAGGAGGATGCCGAGCAGACTGTCCGAGACGTCTCTGAAGGTCAAGTAACTGACAACCACTGCCACCGGCGTAACCAACGCCAGCGCGGTGGTAACCCAGCCTGCCTTCCTGCCGGGCACGCCGGAGTGATACAACGCGGACATGGCAGCGATTCCCACAGGCATCTTGTGGACAACGACGAGGATAGCCGTGACCGAACCGAGCAGGGCTCCCGCGGCTAGCCCAGCACCCACCGAAACGCCGTCGACGACCGAGTGGATCCCAAGACCGAGCACGACCACAGGGCCCAGGTTGTGCGGATCATGATCGTGGTCGTGATCGTGGCCGTCTACGTCGATAGGAGACTCGCCCCGGGCGTGAACGTGAGGGATGAAATGCGCCTCGAGTAGATAGAACGCCAGGAAACTGACCAGCGTCCATGCGACGCCGCTGTCGGTGCCGATCAGCTCGACAGAACTGGGAATAAGGTGAAGGAGCGCACCTGACACCAACAGTCCTGCCGCGAAAACGATCAACTCGGCGGTGTGCTTGATCGCCCACGACTCGAAGCGGCGGATCAACCACACCCCCGACAGCATGCCCAGCCCCGTCAAGGCGGCAAAGAACAAAGCGGTGCTGGGCGCGGCGGGTACCGCGTCGAGCTGTTGGAGTGCAGGGCTGGCAGACGCCAGAGTGACCGACATGCCACGGAGTCGCTAGAAATGAATGTTACGGCTGGGCTAGCCTCATCGATGCGCGCAACATAGGCGACGCGACCAGTGGCAGCAACACGGCGCTTGACTGTTCCTGGGCGG
Source organism: Gemmatimonadota bacterium (assembly GCA_039589375.1). Classification (GTDB taxonomy): domain Bacteria; phylum Gemmatimonadota; class Gemmatimonadetes; order Palauibacterales; family KS3-K002; genus JASFMO01. The sequence goes on from JBDHHL010000001.1 coordinate 20,772, forward strand.
CCGAGCTAACCTTCACGCCACCATGCGGATGCGAGTATTACTCAAGCGAGCGGTCGCATTTCTGCTGCTTGTCGCTCTCCCGGCGGTAGCCGGCGCTCGTCTGACACTCGACGTTCGCAATCCTCTCCACAACATCGGAAGCATCGAAGTCGAGGACTCTGGCAGCGCGGGCCGAGCTCACGATCACAGGCTCTGCGTGCTGGTTTTGCTCACGCCGTGGTCGGCCCCGGCGCAGGCGCCGCAGGCCGCGGCAGCGGCACGCGCGGCAGAGACCGCTCTTCCCGCAGAAGGCGCCGCGCGAACCAGCGACAGGACCGGGCTCCAGTCGGCCCGCGCTCCTCCGGCCGTGCTCTAGGCCGGCCCAAGCGGCCGGTTCGTACTCGACTCGCCACTTCCGGGTTGCAGGCACGGACCCGAAGGTCCGATGCCCTAAGGTGTGCATGATTACTCTATCCGATGTCGGAGCGAGCAAGTTGGCAAAGCGTCTGCTTATCTCCTTGAGCCTTGTGGCGGTGGTGTTTGCCACGACACCAATCGTGGTATCTGCCCAAGAAACGAAGGCGGACTCCTTGGAGGCGCGAATCAGAGAGCTCGAGGCCCGGCTTGACAGTCTGCTGGCCGAATTGGCTCTCGGGCGCGCCGACAGCGCCGCCAAGGCAGCCGCCGCCGAGCTCGAAGCTCTGCGCGAGGCGGCACGTGCCGCAGCCGGTGAACAAGCGCAAGACACCGCCGCTACGAGCCGCACCAGCAACATGAATATCCTCAATCCCGAGATCAGCGTAACCGGCGACATACTGGGCACTTACGTCGCTCCCGCCGAGGGTGGCAACTACCTGACGGCCGTGCCGAGGGAGTTCGAGTTCGCGTTCCAGGCGGCGCTCGATCCCTACACTCGGACCAAGATATTCGTTGCATACGAAGAGGACTTCGAGATAGCGGGACTCGGCGCGGGAGAAGGAGAGGAAGAGGACGCGCACCCGGCGGTGGAGATCGAGGAAGGCTACATATACTGGGTCGGGCTGCCGGGCTTCGGCCTCAAGGCAGGGAAGTTCCGGCATCAAATCGGTCTCTACAACCGCTGGCATACGCACGCACTGCTCGAGGTGGACCGGCCACTGGCGACGGTGGCGTTTCTAGGCGGAGACGGGCTGATCCAGACAGGCGTCTCGATCGACTTGCCCGTCCTGATGCTCGGTCCCAGCACACAGAGCTTCACCGTCGAGCTCACGCGCGGCAGCAACCATGCTCTGTTCGAGGGAGGAAAGGAACCGAGCTTCCTGGCCAGTTTCTCCAGCTTCTGGGATCTCAGCGCCGCTAGCTATCTACAGATCGGCGTCACCGGAGTATTTGGAGAGAATGACGATCAGGCCCTGAAGTCGCGCTTGTTGGAGATCGATGCCTCGTTCCGCTGGCGGCCGCCGGGAAGAGGCCTATACAGGGACTTCACGCTCAAGGGCGAATGGTACATCGCGAACAAGGATTTCGGTGACGAGAAGCACACCGGTGACGGGGGTTATCTCCAGGCGAACTACCGGCTGAACCGCCGCTGGGTTCTCGGAGCCAGGGCCGACTTTCTCGATGACTACGGGGAGGGGCCGGACATCCTTCAGCTCGTACCCGCCGTCACCTGGTGGCAGAGCGAGTGGGTACGGCTGAGGTTGCAGTACAACTACGTGAAGCCGGAAGACGGTGGCAGCAACCACACGGTGATCGCCCAGGTCGTGTGGGCTGTAGGTCCCCACAAGCATGAAACGTACTGATTGGAACATACCGACACACGCTGGGTGACAGACAGCAGCGAAATGGGGTTCGGGGCGCGGCCGTCGAGGCCGCGGCAGAAGGAGACGGCAATGCAGTATGGCCCGGTGATTTCGACGCGCCTCCGCGAGGCGCTTCTCGCGGGAGTGGCATTGATTCTCGCGCTGACGCCGCTATCACCTCGAGCGCTCTCCGCCCAAGAGAAATTGCGCGTGGTGACGACGTTGCCTACGTACGCTGCCATCACCCGGGAACTGACAGCCGACATGGCGGAGGTAGAAGCCATCGCCCGCGGCGACGAGGATCCGCACTTCGTCAACCCGCGGCCCAGCTTCGCCGCCAAGGTTCAGAAGGCTGACATCTTCGTTGCGACCGGGCTTGATCTGGAACTCTGGGTCCCGGCGATACTCGACCGGGCGAGAAACCCGAAGGTCATCGAAGGCGGCTCGGGGAACGTGGTCGCGTACTCGGGCATCACCTTGCTGGAGGTACCGGAGAACATCTCCCGCGCTGGTGGCGATGTGCACGTTTTCGGGAACCCCCACATCCACACGGATCCGGTCAATGCGGTCATCATCGCGAGGAACATCCTGGCGACATTGAGGCAGCTCGACCCAGCAAACGCCGCTGCCTATGAGGCGAGAGCCAGGGACTTCGAGGATCGGGTCATGCGCCGCCTGTTTGGCGATCAACTGGTGGATATGCTCGGATTCGATGCCATCTTCCAGCTCGCCCGCGAACACAAGTTTTGGGATTTCGCGCGAAGCCAGAATTACCAGGGGCGACCGCTCACCGACTTCGTCGGCGGGTGGCTAGCCGATGCAGCCCCGTTTCGCGACCGGCGCATCACCTGTTATCACAAGAACTGGGCCTATTTCAGCTCTCGCTTTCGGGTCGAATGCGCCATCTACGTCGAGCCCCAGCCGGGCATCCCGCCCTCGCCGGGACACCTGCGCAGCGTCGTCGACCTGATGCGCGACGAGTTGATCCCGGTCGTCTTCGCCGCGAACTACTTCAGCCACGCTCAAGTAGAGCGCGTCGCTTCGCGCACCAACGCAAAGGCGGTCATCGTGCCGGAGCACGTTGCCGGAGCCGAAGGTGTGGAAACATACTTTGACCTTGTCGACGCGTGGGTCTCCGGTCTATCAACGGCGTTCCTTGCCCTGGACAGGAGACGTGACCATCGCGAATAGGCGCCCTGCTTGTGCCACAAAGCTATGTACCCATAGGCTGAAGCTATGCTCGAATTGATGCTGCCAGCCCTCGTGGTCTCTCTGATCCTCGTCGGTATTCATGGCTACCTCGGGATTCATATCATCGCCCGCGGAGTCATTTTCGTCGATCTGGCCCTCGCACAGGTAGCGGCGCTGGGTTGGGCCGCGGCCGGTCTGGGGCTTGCCGATGGTATCGGCGAGCTATTCGGCATCCCGGCGGCCGAGTCGGGATATGCCATCGGATTGGCAGCCACCCTGGTCGCGGCGGCCCTGTTCAGCATCTCCCGAATCGAGCATAAGTACCTGCCTCAAGAGGCCATCATCGGCATCGTCTACGTAGTGGCCTCGGCGGGGACGATCTTGCTGGCGGCTCAGGCGCCGCGTGGATCGGAGCACGTGGAGGAATTGCTTTCCGGAAGCCTGCTGTGGGTAACCTGGCCCGAGATCATCAAGACGGGAATCATCTACACCGTCATCGGAGTCGTGCACTGGTTCCTGCGTGGACGGTTCTTCACGATATCGATGAACCCGCAAGAGGCCAAACGGAGGGGTTGGTCGGTGGCAGGGTGGGATTTCTTGTTCTATGCGCTCTTCGGCGTCGTCGTGACTTCGTCCGTCGCGATAGCAGGCGTTCTGGTCGTTTTCAGCTTCCTGGTCATTCCGGCCGTCATCGCGTTTCTCTTCACGGCACAGCCGGGGCGACTGCTGGCGATCGCATGGTCATCGGGTACGGCCGCGACGCTGCTGGGCCTCTACACTTCCTACGTGACCGACTTCCCGACGGGCCCAACCGTGGTCTGTGCTTTCGCCCTGGCGCTGGCATTCGCCTTTCTGGTTCGACGCTTGGTCCCTCGCGGCGCATCCGCGGAGGCAGTTTCTGAAGCCACTGGCTGAGGTCACGTTGTCTTGGCCCTTCTGCTGACCCAGGCGCTCGTGGAATCGAAGAACCGCCACTCGCGATCAGCCCCACGACTGATGCCCACCCTGGTCGCCCGCACGACCCGGTTGTCGGGCAGTCGCTCACCGGCGGCGAGATAGAGAGGCGGTTCCCTGAGGCGGTGCCGCTGAAGGTCGGGACCGATGCCCATAGCCTGCGTCAGTTTCCCTGGTCCCGATGTGAGATCTCGATCCGCTCTTCCCCGTCGCCGTACCCGCATGGCGTCGAGCCCGTCGATCGGCTCCAACGCTCGGATCAATACGGCGGCCGGGTAGCCCTCCACGCCGACCACAGCGTTCAGGCACCAGTGAACTCCGAAGTTCAGGTGGATGTAAGCTGTCCCCGGTGGGCCGTACATCGGGTCGTTGCGAGGCGTACGCCCGATGGACTCCGCCGCATGAGAAGCCGGATCGTGCGGACCCGGATAGGCCTCGGTTTCCACGATCCGGCCCACACAACGCGCGCCGCCAACCTCCGAAACCAGAAGAGCGCCCAGCAGTTGCCTGGCTACCGTTTCGGCCGCGCCCTCGAAAAAGCCGACCGGCAACGGCAGATTCCGGCGATTCACTCTCCGCCGGGGTTCAGCTCCTTCTGACGTGCTTCCAGGACACGCTCCGCCCGGTGATCAGGAAGGATCTGCCGCACCCGCTCCGGTTCCTGGTCCAGCACGCGAAACACGTCCGCGCCAAATGCGTCTACCAGCGACTCGGCGGTTCTCCGACCGACACCGGCGTAGGCCGTCAGCCGGCCAATGAGGGCCGCGTTCGGGCCGCTCTCCACCGGCGCCTCTCGCACCTCTTCCTGCTCTGTTTCGGATGCTGCCGGCCGTTCGGTGGCACCTTCGCGCGGAACTTTCTGACCATCAAAGATCGGCGGCGGCGCAGCGGCGGGGCGATAGCGCCCCCTCGCGCCCCAGCGTCCACGAATCGTCCCGCGCGGAGCGCCCGGCAACGGGGCCGGTGCGACCGCAGAGTCTTCCGTTTTGGCGGCAGCTTTCTCCTCCGCCGGCGTCGCTGGTTCATCGGCGGGCCGCGCCTCCGGCACCGAGGATGGCGGTGCATCTGCTGCCGGGGTGCCGGCGCCGACCAGCCCCTTCACGGGCGCGAATTCGGCTGGAGGCGCAGCCGCTTCAGGCGTCCGCTCGCCAGCCGTGGGTGCGCGCTCGGCGGTCTCCGGCACAACCGTGACAGCATCCGGCACAACCTCGACCTTATCCGGCACGCGTTCGGCAGCTTCGGGTCTTCGCTCGCGCCCCGGGGGCCTAGAAGCACGCTCGGTCGCTTCGCGCTCGACCGGCTTCCGTCTTTCCTCACGCGGCCGGCGCTCGCCTCGACGCCGGCCAGTGCCGGGCCGCTGCTCTCCACGGCGTCCCTTCTCTCCACGGGCCGCCGCTTCGCCTCGGGGCGCACGGCCCGCAGGACGCTGCCCCTTCTGAGTTCTAGCGGGCGCCGTTTCGCCCTGGCTGCGGGGCGCGCGACCGCCCCTCCTGTCCCGGGGAGCAGAGCTCTCAGGACGACGGGCGCGCTCCGCAGGCCTAGCCTTCTCAACTTCCTGCTTCGGCGTCTCGGCTGGCTTCTTTTCTTCCGGCTCCGCCTCCGCTTCCCGATCGCCGAACAGGAAGCGAGCCAGCCGCCGCATCGTACCCGCCTCCTGCTCTGGCTGCTCCTGCTGCTCCTGCTGCCCCGGCTGCTCCGGTCGCTCGGGCTCCGGCACCGCCGCTGCCTTCCTGCCCCGCTTGGCTGGCCCTTTCGAGAGCGACACGTGAAAGTTGCCGTTTGGGCCTCTTGTGAGCGATATCGTGCCCTGCTCCTCTGCCGCCTGCAGGAACTTGCTGAACTTACTGAACCCGATCTCGCCCTCGTCAAAACTCGGATCCAACTCTAGCAGCTTGCGTTTCACGTCACTGTCGCGAACCGATTCAGCTTCGCCTGCGAGCAGCACGCCAAGCGCCTGTCGTAGCAGACCCAGCGCGGATTTCATTGTTAGCTTGGGCCTGGCTCTGTTGGTCTGGACTTCCTCGGCCACCGCCTTGGCTGGGCGGCTTTCCTTCGCGCGCCGCTCGGGACCCTTCCGCGTCCTGGCCTCTTTCTTCTCCGGCTTCTCTTCCCGCTCGGCTTTCGCGGCTTTTGCAGCCGGCGCAACCCCGTACTGGCCGTTCTCCATCTTCTGGATCGAGAGCAGACCGCGGGACGCCGCCTCCACCACGAATCGGTTGAACTTGTTGAAGCCCTGTTCCTTTTCGTTGAACGACGGATCGATCTCGATCATGACCTGCTTCAGCCGGTCGGAACGCATGGTATCGCCCCGCTCGACCATCCTCTCGGCGGCCTTCTGCACCAGCACCCACGGGTCGTGGCTCTCCAATTGCTGGTCGCCGGTCTTGCTCAGGCCCGTCAGCGCCGAATAGCTGTAGTATTCATCGCAGTTCTGTACCAGCAGGTCCGAGCTCGACTCCTGGATCCCCACGCCGATTATGTACTTCCCGTATTCCTTCAGTTTCAGGACCAGGCTCGAGAAGTCGCTGTCGCCCGACATGAGGATGATCGTCCGGATCTCGGGCCGAATGAAGACCAGCTCGAGCGCATCGATCGCCAATCTGATGTCGGTCGCGTTCTTCTTGGACGAACCGTAGGCTGGCGCGAATATCAAGTCGATCGATGCCTCGGAGAGCGGCACGATGTACTGCGGGTACCTCCGCCAGTCCGCGTAGGCGCGCTGCACCGCTACTTTGCCGCGTATCACCTCCGAGTTGAGGAGATTCCGCAGCTCCTGGCCGAGATTCGACCGGATTCCCATCGTCACGTTGTCGAAGTCGATCAGCAGCGCGGCTTGATGTGTCTCGTCGACGTCGGGTCTCAAACTCCGACGACCTGGCGAGTCCTGTAGTCTGTCCATGCCTCCCGTAACTCCTTTTACCACAAATTGTTAGAACACACGGAGAGGCAGGCCGGCGGCGTCGCGCAAGGGGCGTTGGTTGGATACCCACCGGAAGGACTTCTGCTCAGCACTGGCAACGGCGCCGATGACAGCTCGAATACGCTGTTGTCCCAGCAGCCGTGCCCAACAGGTGCTTCCGGTATGACCGCCGCTTGGGCGTTAGCGAGCCCGTCCTCTCAGTTCACCTTTCAGATCCGACGCGCAGCCTGTTCGGCTCTGACCATTCTGGCCAGCTCGACGCGCCGGACTTTCCCGCTTCCCGTCATGGGAAACGCGTCTACGAAGCGTACAAGGTCGGGCACCTTGTACTGTGCGATTCGACCCCGGCAGAACTCCTTGATCTCGTCACCGGTCACGATCGCACCTTCTACAGGCAGGACGCAGGCGCAAGTGAGCTCACCCTGGACCTCATCCTCCAAACCGACCACCGCTGTCTCTTGCACGGCCGGATGGAGACGGAGCAGGTCCTCGAGCTCCCGAGGATAGATCACATAGCCCCCGCGGTTGATCGTGTCCCGCTTGCGGCCGACGATGTGCAAGTAGCCATCCTCGTCCACCATCCCGATGTCGCCCGTTCGGAAGAACCCGTCCTCTGTAAGGGAACGGTTCGTCTCGTCCGGCTGCCTGTAGTAACCCTTCATCACATTGAAGCCTCGGACCGCCAGCTCACCGATCGACTCCACCGGCAGTACCGAGCAGTCATCGCCCAGAACCCTGACCTCGACTCCATCCAGCACTCGTCCCGCCGTAAAGCAACGTTTGTCCGAGGGATCGTCAGCCCGGGTCATCGACACCATCGGCGAGGTTTCCGTCATGCCGTACCCGATCTCGATCCCGGGCACGAGACGTTCGCGTATCTCCTGTGCCAGGCTGTCCAGGACCGGTGCGCCGGCCACCACTCCCGCCCGCAGGCTGGAGAGATCCAACCCGTCCAAGGCCTCGCTCCGCAATAGCATCGCGAACATCGTGGGCGCGCCTTGAATCACCGAAGCGCGCGTCGCCTCCGCCATCTCGAGCGCAGCCGCGGCGTCGAACCGTCCCCGGACCGCGACGGCAGCACCGACGCTCAACGCCGCCATCAACGTGCCGAGGCCGAAGATGTTGAACATCGGAACGGTCAACAGCGTCGTATCGTCCCGGGTCATCTTCAGTGCCTCGGCGACAGCGCCGTTCGCCTCCACCAGGTTGGCGTGCGTCAACATCACGCCCTTCGGCTTCCCCGTCGTGCCCGCCGTGTACAGTATCGCGAACACATCCTGCGCGGCGTCAAGATCGACCGGAGGGAAACTCCTCCCCTCCCCGCTCGACAGCAGGTCCTCGAACTGGAAGATCCTATCGTCGTACCAGAGATCCTCCTCCCCCACCGTCACCAGATACTGCAGGTCCGGCAGCGTGAACTGCATCCGCTCGAACAGCTCCAGATTGTCCTGCCCATCGTACTCTTCCGCCGCGATGACCACCGACGCTTCCGAATTCCGCAGCATGAACTGCAGCTCGTGCGTCGAGTAGGCAGGGTTGAGCGGGACGATGCTCGCGCCCAGATTCGCCGCCGCCAGCACCGAAACGACGAACTCGGGGCCGTTGGGAAGGTCGATCGCGATTCGGTCCCCGGCGCCCACGCCCAGGTTGTAGAGCGCTGCTGCGAGGGCACATGACTGCTCCTGCGCACGCCCATAGGAAAGCGCCGCTCCCTCGTGCCTGACCAGCGGCCTGCCGGGTTCCTCGGCCACACAACGGTCCAGCAGTTCCCGAACCGAAAGACCCGTGTAGCTCGCTCTATCGCGGATAGCTTCCCCCCAAGCGGAAGTTGCCGAATCGCAACAATTTGAACAGAAATCTACCGACCGTCAAACCCGACTCGATCCCTACCCGAACAGGGCAGCACGAAGTGTCTCCTCGGTAACCTCGCGCGTCCACCCCATCTCGGCAGAACCCGCCACGGCTCCGATATCGTTGATCAGCGTGAAGCGGGTATGCCCCCCCTCACGCTTCTTGTCCAGTTCGAACGCCTTCATCAGATGATCGGGAACGACGTCTGCGTCCAACTCCACTGGCAGACGTGCCGAGACGAGCACATCCCGCAGCCGGTCCGTAACGCCCGGTCGCGTCACCCCGATCGCTTCCCCGATCGCGGCCTCCAAGACCATCCCCACCGCAACCGCCTCGCCGTGCAGCCAGCTGTAGCCAGAGACGGTCTCCTGGGCGTGAGCCACCGTATGCCCGAAGTTCAGGATCCGCCTGTACCCGGCCTCACGCTCGTCGCGACCCACCACCTCCGCCTTGATCTCCACCGACCGGGCAACCAGTTGTGACAGCTTGTCCACTTCACGCGCAAACACGCCCGGCAGGCCTCCGGCCAGCCAGTCGAAATAAGCATCATCGAGGATCGCGCCGTGCTTGAATGCCTCTGCCAGGCCGGCGATGAACTGCGGCTCGGATAACGTGCTGAGCACCGTCGGGTCGATCAGAACCAGGCTCGGATGATGGAACGCGCCCACCAGATTCTTGCCGGCCGAAGTGTCTACTCCGGTCTTGCCTCCTACGGAGCTGTCGACCATCGCCAGCAGCGTTGTCGGGATCTGCACCACCGGCACTCCGCGCATGTACGTCGCCGCGACAAACCCCGCCAGGTCCCCTGCCACACCGCCGCCCACCGCGACGACGACGCTGTCACGACCGAAGCCGGCGCGCAGCAAACCGTCGCTCAGGTCCGACCATATCTCGCGCGTCTTGTTCCACTCACCTGCCGGAAACTTGAAGGGAACGCTCTCGAGGTTCTCACGCGCGAGCGCCGACTCCATTCGCTCGCCGTACAGCTCCGCAACGCGGCTGTCTGAGACTACCGCATAGCGATGAGCCGGGCAGGCCTCGGCGATCAGAGGCCCGCACTCGTCGAGAATACCGGCGCGAATCACGACATCGTAGGTGCTCGCCCTCTCGGCTCTCGCTGTATCGACGGCTACCCGGCGGTCTTCCAACTCTTCTTGTCCCATCGAACGGTTCACATTCAGCATCAACGCACGCCAAACACGTGCAGCGTCTCGAGCCACCAAGCTAGCCACTCTGGATGGGACGATCAAATCGTCATTCGAGCTATCGCCTACCCGTCACGCACCCACATCGAGCCGATCTCGGTCGTCACGGCGGTACAAAAGTGTTTACAAAACTCTTTCCTTTTCATTAATTTGTTTCTATCTTCGTTCGAGTTAAAAGCCGACAACTTCGTGCGAGCAGATGTGAGGTCGTTTCGTTCGGTCCTCGGACACTGCTTCGCTTTGCTGAACTCCGACACGAGCGAGTACGATAGCACGCACAGCAGGTACAGCTCCCGACGCCGTGGAGGTTCGCCGCGGTTCGAACAATTTGCGCATCGGTTTCGCATTCAACGTGAAACCGTCGGCCGATGTATCACCATCGGCCGACGCCGACTCGCTCCAAAGCCAACCCTTTAACTTTAATTCTGACAACAAGATACAGCATCGGATCGCGGCAGATGTTTCCGCGGATATTGCGGATACCTACGCCGAGTGGGATGACGAAACGACCATCGATGCGATCGAGAATTCACTCTCGTTTGCAGGCGAAGTCATCCGACTCGAAGCGACTGAAGATTTTCCGATCAACCTTCGCGAAGCGAGACCCGACATCGTTTTCAACTTCGCCGAGGGCCTGGGGGGGGTCAGTCGAGAGTCGCACGTACCCGCGTTCTGTGAGTTCTGGAATATCCCGTACACCGGCAGCGACCCTCTGACGCTGGGTCTCTGCCTCGACAAGGCGCGGACGAAGGAGGCGCTGATCCACCACGGGATACCCACGCCCGCTTACCAGGTGGTTGAGACCATCGAGGGGCTCGACCGCTCGATGGAGCTGCCGGTCATCGTGAAGCCGCTTCACGAAGGCTCGAGCATGGGCATCACAGCGCGATCACTGTGTGGTAGCTGGGAAGACGCCGAGCGCGAAATCGCCACGATCTTCGATCGCTACCACGAGCCGGCGATCATCGAGAGGTTCCTTAGCGGACGCGAATTCACTGTTGCCGTCCTCGGCAACGACGGCGACGGACGCGTTCTTCCGATCGTCGAACTGGATTTCGACGTTCTGCCAAGCGGCGCTCCACCTCTCTACGGCTTCGAGGCCAAGTGGATTTGGGACGGGCCCCATTCGCCGCTCGAGCTCTACGCGTGTCCCGCCAATTGCTCGCCGGCGTTGCAGAAGCGCATCGAAGGGATCGCGATGGCAGCGTTCAAGACTCTTCGCTGTCGAGATTGGGCCCGAATCGATATTCGCTGCGACGAGTCGGACAACCCGTTCATCCTGGAGGTCAATCCCATACCCGGAGTTCTCCCGCAACTGGACAACAACTCGTGCTTCCCCAAGGCGGCACGAGCGGCCGGACTGTCCTTCGACGACTTGATCCTGGCCGTTCTGAAAGCCGGCGCTGCTCGCTATGACCTTCGAGTCACCGTCTGACCCGCGCGACGTGCAAGAGCGTCAGCTCTCGGTCGTACCCGGCCGTTCAGAATCGATGGAACGCGTCGCCGTGCTCGTCGACCAGGTGGCAGAACGCGCTTCCGGCGGTGATCTATTGGCTCCCGCCCAGGCGACCGTCCGGATCCTCTCCGTCCTCAGCGACCTCGGCTATCAACCGATCGAAGTATCGCTCGAGCCGGAGAAGACCGACGAGTGGCTCAAGGTCATCATGGACGGCGACTTCGATGTCGCGTTCAACCTCTGCGAGACGGTTGCGGGCATTGCCGCAGGCGAGTACCTGGCAGCCGCCGCCGTCGAGCTACTCGAACTGCCCATGACGGGCGCATCGGCCGCGACGCTGCTCCTCTGCCTCGACAAGGACCGCTGCTCGGCCATCCTGCGCACGAACGGGATCAGCGTACCCGACTGGGCGGTCGTCGAAGAGGACGGCTCGCTACAGAAGGACTGGGAGCTTTTCCCCGTCATTGTGAAACCGGCGGCGGAGGACGCATCGAACGGAATCCACCCGAGCTCGATCGTGCGCTCGCACGGCGAGCTGCTCGAGGTCGTCAACCGCGTACAGGACAGTTGGGGGAGAGTCCTGATCCAGGAGTTCATCGAAGGGCGCGAGATCAACCTGGCCATAGTCGGAAAGCATCTGCTCCCGCCCGCGGAGATCGACTTCAGCACGCTGCCTGATGGATCGCCGCCTATCGTCACGTTCGCGGCAAAGTGGCATCCCGACAGTCCAGAGTACGTCGGGACCGTCCCCATCTGTCCGGCACCGCTACCGCCTGGCAAAGCGGAACAGCTGCAGCGGCTGGCCGCGCGCACCTGGCAATTGATGGCCGGACGCGGTTACGCCCGGGTCGATATCAGACTCGCGGAGGACGGAACACCCTACGTCATCGATATCAACCCCAACCCCGACCTCTCCCTCGACGCAGGGTTGTTCCGCCAAGCTAGGGTCGCGGGCTGGTCGTACGAGGAGCTGATCGGGAGGATCGTCGAAGAAGCGCTACCTTCGGAGAACGGAGACGGCGTCGCGGACCACGGCTGGACCTTCGTTCAGCCACAGACTGAACGGATCGAAACGGTATGAGCTCACCGCTGGGGGCGCACTCGGAGCCGAGCGCGAAGACGTCGGTCGCGTCCGATCGTGCCGCGTCGTCAGCGATCGAGTGGAAACCGCCGCAAAGACCACATCGACCGAGGATCGCCGAGATCGTGGAAAGCGCCGGCGTCTTCAGGACCGACGAAGTCGACGTGGCGCTAGAAGTCTTTGATTGCTACTGCGATGCGCCCGGCAAGGACTATTGGGCTATGGGCGCCTACTCGGAGCCGGATCAACTGGCCGGTTTCGCTTTCTACGGGCCGACACCCTGCACCGTAGACACCTGGGACCTCTATTGGATCGTCGTGGGCACAGGGTTCCAGGGCCGCGGTGTCGGGCGCGGTCTGATCGAGCAGGTCGAGCAGCGGATACGCTCGGCCGGAGCTCGCATGTGCGTAATCGAGACGTCGTCACGCGACGATTACTCCGCGACCCGCCGCTTCTACCTTAGCTGCGGTTATCGCGAGGTCGCGCGGATCGCTGACTTCTACGACGTCGGTGACGACAGGGTCACTTACGCAAAGCAGTTCGAGTAGTCGCTGTCTCTCCGCGGTGGAGAGATACGGTGGGGTGGCCGGGCATCGTCCCTAGGCCTGCATCTCTGGACCAGGATCGACGAGGTGTGCGAAATGGGGAACTGGCAACAGGTACTCAAACAGAGTATTACTGACGTTGACCAGCTCATCGAACAGTTCGGCGAGGAGAACATCGACCGCCTGGCCGTTCAGGAAGCGATCGAGAGTTTCAACCTGAGGATCACACCTGCGGTGCTAGAGGCGATCAAGCAGACCGGTGACGCTTTCTGGCAGCAGTACGTGCCCTCGCCCGAGGAGAACGAAGTCCTCGACGGCAAGGCCGACTCACTCGGCGAGGACGATGATTCGCCGGTGCCGAACATCACGCACCGGTACCCGGACCGCGTCCTCTTTCTCGTCAGCCCCGTCTGCGCCACTTATTGTCGCTTCTGCACGCGCAGGCGGAAGGTGGGCGATCCCGAGAAGATTCCCCTGAACCAGTTCAACTCGGCATTCAAGTACATCCGCGAGCACACAGAGATCCGTGACGTTATCCTCTCCGGCGGAGACCCGTTGATGCTATCGGATCGCCGCCTCGAACATATTCTGAAAAGGCTGCGCGACATTCCGCACGTCGAGATAATCCGGATCCATACGAGGATGCCGCACCACCTTCCCGAGCGCATCACGCCGGAGCTGTGTGATACGATCGCCAACTATCACCCGGTATTCGTCAACGTGCACTTCAATCACCCGGCAGAGCTCACGCCCGAGGCGGAGGAGGCACTCTCCAGGCTCGCGAGCGCCGGCTGTCCGCTCGGCTCTCAGACCGTCGTGCTCAAGGATATCAACGACGACCCGGAGATCATGAAGCAGTTGATGCAAAAGCTGCTCAAGAACCGCGTACGGCCCTACTATCTCTACATGGCCGATCCTATTGCCGGGGCTGAGCATTTCCGCACCTCCATCGAGAAGGGCTTGGAGATCATCAAGGCGCTGCGTGGCTGGACGTCGGGGCTCGCGGTGCCCCACTTCGTGATCGACGCGCCGGGCGGAGGAGGAAAGATCCCGCTGCTGCCGCAGTATGTGGAGGAGATCAGCGACGACGAGGTGCTGATGCGCAATTATGCGGGCGATCTCTACAGCTATCCGTTGCCGAAGGAGTTGGTGCTGGCGTCTCTGCTGTGAAGTGAGAACTGCAGATCGCGAGGATGTCCGAAGGGGGGCGAGCGGAAACGCTCAGCCTCCCTTCGTGTCGAGATGGACCTCGGGCGGGTCGTCTAGCTCGACCCCTGTCCCCGTCTCCAAAACGCGCACGAAGGGCATGCCTTGCACCGTTAGCCGGTCAACGCGCGTCTGTCTGCCCTCTCCCACCAGGCGAGCCCCAGCGCCCTCGCCTCCGAAGCGCGCTATGAACGCCGTCCGGTAGGCGTCGGCGAACTCATCCGCGTCGGCCTCGGAATCCCATACGGTGTACCAGACGAGCCCCAGATCCGCCTCCCGGGACAGGACGGCGTACGCGTCACCGTCCCAGCCCGCGGAAGCTCTGGCCGCGAAGCTAGCGTCCCCGAGATGCTCCTCGAAGTAGATCCGCATCTCCAGTTCGCCCAGGTCGCCGGCGTACTTCACCTGCCAGCCTCCTGACGGCTCGGAGATCACCAGCGGGGTCGGCTCGTCGCGGCGCTCGAGCAGCTTCTCCGTATGCAGCAGTTGCTCCGTGGACTCGGGCAGCCAATCTCCTAGCGGCGGTGGCTTGTGCGACTGGGTGCGCCACAGCCTCTGCACGTAGCGAGCGCCACCCAGGTAGGCGAACAGCAGCGGGTCCCTCACGATGGCCGGAGCTTCAGCCAGGCGAGGGAACGTCGCCGCGTTGACCACGGCGGCCGCCATCTCCGGTCCCAGGTCGGGAAGTTCCTCCGACGGCGCCCCGAGCTGATACGAGAACATGGCAACCGTGGCCTGGCCTTCCATGGCGGCCTGGATCGCCGAACGCGCGTCGTTTCGCGTCACCGAATGGACCAGCGAATCGAGATCGACCTGCTGGTCCTGAAGAGCGTGCACGAGCTCGTGTGCGACCACCGCGTCCAGCATCGCAGGGGGAGCGTCCTCGCGGATGAAGAGGACGTCGCGGGCCGGATCGTAGTAGCCCACCGCCTGCTCGAGCATCAGGTCGATCAGCAGTCGGCGAACGTCCACCGTATCCGGGATCAGGTCGAAGAGCTTGTACGCCAGCGCCAGGTTCTCCAGCGAGTCACCGGGGAACTCCGACTCGAGTTGTTCCAAGAGATAGGCCTCCAGCGTCTCGGCGCTGGCGCGTCGCACGGCGGGAACCCGCTTCGCCTCCAGGGCCGCGTATTCCTCAACCTGGGGCAGAAACTCCTCGACCATGCGCTCCAGCTCGGGATCGCTAACGCTGGCCTGCTGGCCTTCAGAGTCCCGGCTGCAGGCGCCAGCGGCCCACGCGACGGCCACGGCCAGGACGATCGAAGCAAGCGATGTCCGACGCCTCATGCCTCGTACTCCGCCCATGCCCCGGGTACCTGCGTCACCCTCACCTTCGCCAGTCGCACTCGCTCTCCGAACTCACGCTCGAACTCTCGGCTCAGGCGCTGGAAGAAGTACTCGGCCTGCCGCTCCGCGCTGGGGACGCAGTCAGCGAAGGGCTCGAGCTCGTTCAGCAGGCGGTGGTCGAGAACCGCGGCGACCTCGTCCAGCAGCGGCTGCGCCCTCTCGAAATCGACCACGAAGCCGGACTCGTCCAGGCCGTCGGCCTCGAGCACAGCTTCCACCGTATACCCGTGACCGTGAGTCCTGCCGGCCGGTCCCTTGTCTCCGGGGATGAAGAGGGCCGAATCGTAGGACGCCGTGACCGCCGCACGGTACACCATCGACGCCGGCTTTCCTATAGTATGGGTGCCGCCCCCTGTATGGGCGGCGGGTCAGAGTGCACGCGGACAAGCTCGGGGGTCGCCCCTGCCAGCAGCTCCTTCGCTGTCTTCCCTTCCACCGGATGCCGCCACTCCGGCGCGATCTCCGCCAACGGCTCGAGCACGAACGCGCGTTCGGCAAGCCGCGGGTGCGGGATCTGCAGGTCAGGCTCATCGATGACCAGATCGTCGTGGGCCAGTATGTCGATGTCCACAGCCCGTGGGCTGTTGCGCTTGCGGCTACGCTCCCGGCCGAGCGCCTCTTCCACCTTCTGCAGGTAGGCCAGCAGTGCATCCGGTCTCAGCAGCGTGACGCCATAGCACACCATGTTCAGGTACCACGGCTGTTCCCGATCACCCACCGGTTCCGTCTCGTAGACCGAGGAGAGCCGCTCCAGCCTGACCGCGTGCTTCAAGTGGTCCAGGGCTCGCTCGAGATTGCGCACTCGATCGCCCAGATTGGACCCGAGACCGAGGATCGCCGTGAATAGACGCGGTTCTTCCTCGTCCTCCTGACCAGCCGCCAGTTCAGCCAGCGCCTCCTCCATGCTCTGGGACTCGAGTTCGTCATGCTCTTCCATAACGGTCCTCTAGCCGGATCACATCGTCCAGTTCTGGCGTGGAAGCTTCGAGGAGGTCGCAGTCGGTGGCAGCCACCATCCGGTGCCGCGTACCGGGAACGATTCGGAAGCTCATGCCTTCGTCCAATCGCTCCTCGCGAAGATCATCCTCGCTGTCACCCACCATGAACACCATCTGTCCGCGCAGAACGTGAATCGTCTCGTCCTTGCGCTCGTGATACTGAAGCGAAAGGGACTCTCCAGCCTTGATGTGGAGGATCTTGCCCACGTAGCGGTCCGTGTGGGCCCAGATCAACTCGTGACCCCACGGCTTGTCGACCTTAGTCACCCCGACCCGCACTCTATATCCCTCCTCTTCCCAGCGCCGCGTCGTGCTCGACCACGCGGCCAACCTAGGAACGCCGCCGCCATCGAGCAACGGGCCGTACCGACCGGTTTCTTCGCCTAGCGGAAACGAACGCGGGCAAAGCGGCGCTTTCCGCGCTGAATCAGGACCGGCCCGCTGGTCTGCACCCGGCAATCCTTGTCCGCCACGGTCTCACCGTCCACGTGCACGGCGCCCTGTTTGATCAAACGCACGGCCTCGCTGCTCGACGACGACAGGCCCGCCTCGACCATCACCCTCGGAAGCCACATCTCATCGCCGTCGCGCTCGATCTCTACGTCCGGGATCTCTTCCGGTCGCTCGCGCCGCCGCACGACGCGATCGAAGTGGGCCTCCGCCTCCAGCGCCGCCGCCTCACCGCCGTACTGGCGCGTGATATCGCGCGCCAGAGCCCGTTTCGCCCCCATTGGGTCCCCTGGGATCACCTTCAGCGCCGTTTCCAGCTCAGACCCGCCAAACGACGACGCCAGCCGGTACCACTCC
Organism: Gemmatimonadota bacterium; assembly: GCA_039589375.1. Classification (GTDB taxonomy): domain Bacteria; phylum Gemmatimonadota; class Gemmatimonadetes; order Palauibacterales; family KS3-K002; genus JASFMO01. The sequence continues at coordinate 38,093 of JBDHHL010000001.1, forward strand.
TCCAGCAGCTCGTCGGGGATCGACATCGTCTTGCCGTACATGTCCTCGGGCGGCTCGGTGATGCCGACGTAGTTGTCCAGAGACTTCGACATCTTCCGCATCCCGTCGGTCCCCCGCATCAACGGCAACGTGATGCAGACTTGCGGCTCCTGGCCGTACCGCTCCTGCAGCGTCCTTCCCACAAGTAGGTTGAACTTCTGGTCCGTACCGCCAATCTCCACGTCGGCTTCCAGCGCGACGGAGTCGTAACCCTGCATGAGCGGATAGAGGAACTCCACCAGGCTGATGGGCCGGCCGCCCTCGTAGCGCGCGGCGAAGTCGTCCCGCTCCAATATGCGGGCAACCGTGTACCTGGAGGTGAGGGTCAGCACATCGGCCAGCTTCAGCTTCGCCAGCCAGCCGCTGTTCCTCGCCACCCTGGTCTTCTCCGGGTCCAGGATGTGGAAGACCTGCTCCTGATAGGTCTTCATGTTGGCGCGGATCTCTTCCTCGGACAATTGCGGCCGTGTCTGGTCCTGACCGCTTGGATCCCCTACCAGGCCGGTGAAGTCACCCACTACGAAGACGACCTGGTGCCCGAGGTCTTGGAACAGCTTCAACAACTGGATGCTCACCGCGTGACCCAGGTGCAGGTCGGGGCGCGTCGGATCGAAGCCCTCCTTCACCACCAGGCCCACGCCGGTCTGCCGCGAGCGCTCCAGCTTGTCCGCCAGTCCCTCTTCGGGGATGATCTCCACCGCCTTCGCCCGAATCAGGTCGACTTGCTCAGCCACAGGTGGGAATGTCGCCACGCCTCTCTCCGTTCAGAACTGTCCCGGCCGTCCGCTCCCGCGTACCGTTCACCAAGCTAGGACTCCGGGCCGGTTCGGCAAGTTTTGGTCGGGCACGACGGGGCCCCTCGCTTCATGTCGCGCCGGTTGGGCAGTGATCGCGCCCGGGCAGCGGCGCTCCAAATGTCCGCTCGTGGGCCCCGTCGCGACCTCCCTGTGTCCCGCAGAAAGGGTTCGATGCTCGACGTTCGGCAACCATCCTCCGATATCGGCCACTTCTGCGTCGAGCCGTAGTACGTC
>JBDHHL010000002.1:0-55666 GCA_039589375.1 Gemmatimonadota bacterium
CGAAGCTCGAAGTTGGCGGTGACCAAGCGGCTCCCGAACAGCTGGTCGTAGATCGGGCAAGGGCTATTGTTCAACCCGATGAACGAACTGTTGCCCGACGGAGGTGAGGCGCATTCGCCGTATCCGAACGAACCCGAGTCATATCCTCGGACCAGCTGCTGGTACCCGAGGAACAGCGCTTGCATCCGCAGATCTTCGCCGCCGCTCCCGTAACGGCCGAAGTGCAGGAGGCGCCCGGCCAGCGTGTACGGCGCCAGCGGCATGAAGTAGCGACGGTAATCCGCGAGGGCTCCGACGTAGTTGAGCGAGCCGAAGTTTGGCGCGACTTCCAACCGGTAGCGCTGCCCCAGCACGGGCCCGGTGTAACCGAAGAACGTGTTGTCGTAGACGAGGGCGGCGGTGGCCGTTCCCAGATTGAGCGCTCTCGGCGTGCAAAGCGAGATGAAGATGTCCTCATCCGTCTCGCATTTCGGGAACTCCTCTTTCGTCTCGTCGAGCAGGCTGCCCGCGGGTGACAGGGTTCTGGTAATGAGCTCGTAGTCGTACGAGATATTTCGGTAGCGGCCACTGAACTCGACACGCTGTACACGATTCAGCGGGTAGATCAGCGAACCCATCAGCTCGCGGCTCGTCTGGCGCAATCTCAGCTCTTGCTCGAGGAACTCTCCCGTCGTTGGATCGAGGCCGAAGCCGAATCGCCGGTTCAGGATCGGGACCTGGCCACCGGTCACACCCCAGTTCCAGCGCGACCTGCGGTTGTTGTAGCCGACAATCGCGGCAATATCCTGGAAGCTGCCGTTGACCTGGAGTAGCGTGGCGAGAGAGTGCTCGCCCAGGTTGTCGCTCCAGAACAGCGCTGTTCCACCGCCCACAAAGGTCCCGTAGCGGTCGCTGCCAACGGCAACCTGGGGCGGAGCGATATAGTCCAGCGACAGGCCGGCGCTGTACTTGGCCGTCTCGAACTCGTCGGAGGTTACCGGCAGGCCGAGTTCCGCGTTCCCGACCAACGCCATTACATCCCCCACGGCCCGGTCTGCCGGTGGAAGCACGGCTGGGCTGATCTCGGCGAGCGGCGGCAGCACCGGCCCCCCTTCGAGCACCGCCGTGGAATCGATTGCGTAGATCGTATACCGGTCGCCTTCGTAGGCGCTGAACACGATCCGATCAGCATCGCTCGCCACCGACATAGCCGGACTGAGCTCGGTGATACCGCTGACGCCCGTCGTCAGGTTGGTGACTTGGTAGATGGCGCTATCTGACAGGTCCACCCGGTAGATGTTGCTGATGCCGTTGGCATCGGACAGGAAGTACAGGCTCGACCCGTCCGACGACCACTGTGGATTGATGTTCTTGGCAGCCGGGAAGCCGGGGACGCGCTCGATTTCTCCCGACACAGGATCGATGAGGGCCAGTTGGTACGCTCCCCAATCGAGCGTCCGCAGATCGGTGGTGAACCGGTCGGTGACAAAGGCTATACGGCTGCCGTCGGGAGACCACTCCGGCTGGAGATCAGCATACGGGTCATCGGTCAGTTGACGCCACTCACCCGTTTCCATGTCGAGGACGAAGAGGTCCATCAGGCCGCCAACCGCTGCGGCGTAGACGATATGTCGCCCATCCGGAGAAAAGGCCGGGTTGAAGATCTCTCCTGCCTCCGAGATCTTGAACTCCCTGACGGCCTTTCCGCGCTCGGCATCAATGACGGTGATGATCGGCTTCCCCCTGCTCACACCTGCAAAGACGAACTCGCGACCGTTGGGGTGCCAATTTCCGGCCGAATTGATGAACTGCAGACTCTCGTAGTGCGGGTCCGTGGCCGTCTTGAGGATCTTCTTATTGACCTTCCCCGTCTCCGAGTCGGCGCGGAACATCTCGATGGAGAATCGATCCTTCTCCGACAGGAAGACGACCTCCGATCCGTCCGGGCTAATCGAGGGCGCGATGTTCAGGTTACCGCTGCCAGTTTCCGGAGAGATAACGACACGGCCGAACTCGCTCGCCGGCTGCGTGACTTCGACTAAGCCCTCGTAGGCTTCACGGATAGACTCTTCCCACGAAGCCATCAGCTCGTCCGGCGAGATCTGGAGAACGCCGGCGATGGCCTGCGCTACGTTCCCCGTCGTTGAGGCTGCCTTGAGAATCTCGCCGACCGCTGGATCGCCCCAGCGACCCCCTATGTAGGCCCAAAGCGCGTGGCCGTACCGGTAAGGGAAGTACTTCGGGTTGGCCAAATCGCGGAAGGTGGGAAAGACGTCTCTGCGCACCGCATCGTGCATCCACATGGCGGTGTGCGCGTAGACCGGCCCCAGCGACAGGTATTCCGCCATTCCCTCGATGAACCAGAGCGGCATAGCGAGCGCCGTGGGGAACCCGCCCCCGATGGCCGAGCGTGACTGCGTCGTTATGTCGAACTGAAACGCGTGCACCAACTCGTGGCCTAGTACATGGTCGGTCTCGGCCAGTGAGCCGGCCATCGGGAGGACGACCCTCCGCTTGAACGCCTCGGTGACACCGCCGGTGGCTTCATCGATCGTGCCATAGAGGGCCGTCGTTTGCTCGAAGTCGGGGTGGTCGGCGTAGAGGATGATCGTCTGCCGGCCGCTCAACTCATGATTGAACAGCCGCGACAGTCGCGCGTACCAACGCTCGGCCATCCTACCGGCCTGATCGACAGCATCCCGCGCCTCCGGGTAATAGAGGATATCGAAGTGGGCGGTCTTCAGTGTCTTGAAGTCGAATTTCTCGTACTGAACCTTGTTCCGACCGAAGTACTGGGCCTCCGCCACACCTGCCCCCGGACCCACGGCCAGAAACAGAGCCAGAGCCAAGCCTACCGCATACGGACGAGCGCCGTCGAATCTCATCGGGTCCTCCAACAACCGAGCAACCAGGGCCAGTTACCGCTTGGCCGAGCGCGCAAAACAGGCCAAGCCTTGCAAAGATACGCGACCCGGCGCCGGCGCGCGACCTTCGGTGCCGGGCGCTCAGGCGCGAACCGGCCAGTCACCCCGAGGGACCGGCCGATTCTCCTAGCGTCTACCCATTCCAGTGCCTTACTACCCTGTATAACGCCCGGCGGCACGCCCTTGTTCCATCTACCTAATACCCAGCGAGACCCACCAGGCACCGCGCCAGCACAGCAGCGTACCGTTTACTGACGAGCAAGCAATACAGGCTCGCCATACAAGTCTTCGAGCCGTTCCCTGATCGATTCGTGCTGAACCGCCTCGAGGCAGATCGATTGCATCTCCTCCCAGACCGCAATCACCGAGTTTGCGACCTGCGCGTATCGCAGCGTGTCGCCCCGGGCCTGCAGCGACGCCATCAGGGGCAGCACATCCTCTATCGCCTGGCGATATGGGGCGAGGCAGCCAGTGAGGCCCGGCCCAACCAGGCGTCCGATGTGCTCGAGGTGCGCCGATCGCGGCCCTTGTATCTCGGCCACGATGATCGAGAGCGCTTCCTTATCAGGCTCCGGTACCGCCGGCGTGACCACCCCCCCAGCCGCTGCAGCGTGGTACGAGAACCGTTTCGGAGAGGGAACGGTCTTCGTCGCCGGCAGGGTAGTGCCGTCGGTCTCCTCCGCCTCGATCACGCGAATCCAGCGATTTCCGGCTGGCCTGTTTGCCAGCAGCAGCGCCATGGCAAACACGGTGCATACGGCAATCAGTGCGCGGTATCTCTTGATGTTCATTTATGGACAAGTCTCCTATCAGGTTCTCATCAAATAGGCACCAATAGCTACTCGGCCTTCGTACAGTGATGACAGTCGTGCCCTCCGCTTCGTTAAACGGGCAGTGCCCGATTGCCGCGCCCAGAGCCCACCGCTAGAATGCCGTAGTCGTAGGCTGCGGGTATCCGCAAGACGGCGCTCTGCAGCCGACTACCAGTGATATCTTCTGGCAACACCTGACCTGCCGAGACGGCGGATCGGTGCCCGGCGAGTGGTCGCGGGGGCCTCGTATCGTGAACGACGGCCGTCAGGGGATCAGAATCCGTACGTCAGGGGAGAACCCGGGACCAGCTGATGAGCAGGCGTGACAGCGACCGGAACAACGCGCCCAGTCTCTTGACCGCCGCTTCGGTGGACCGGCCAGCGATCACGCTTCGCGAGGCACTCGGGCCATTCCGGCGTCGCTTCGGATGGGCGGGTATCTACTTCTTGGTCGTCTTCCTCGTCGGCATGGTGGGCTATATGCTCATCGAGCACTGGCGATGGTTCGATGCCCTTTACATGGCGGTCACTACGGTCACGTCGGTGGGGTTCATGGAGGTACGCCCCCTGACGCCTGCCGGCCGTTCGTTTACGATCGCGATCGAGAACTTGAAGAATCACTTCATCGTCTGTGGCGCGGGCCGGATGGGGCGAGTCGTTGTGGCCGAACTCATCGAATCGGGGCACCCATTCGTGGTGATCGAGAACAACCCGTCACGCCTCGCCACGTTGCTCGAACTGCACTCCGAAGTGCTCATGGTCGAAGGAGATGCGACCCGCGAACAGACGCTGAGGAGCGCTCGAATCGCTCGCGCCAGCGGACTCGCGACTTGCCTAGCCGACGATGCCGACAACCTGCTGGTCTGCATCACCGCCCGTCACCTCAACCCGGAGTTGACCACGGTCGCCCGGGCCTACAACGAAGAATCCGTCGAGAAGCTCAGACGTGCCGGGGCCGAACACGTCGTGTCGCCCAATCAGAGCGGCGGCATACGCATGGCCTTCTCGCTCCTGCGCCCGTACGTCGTGAGCTTCCTGGACTGCGTGATCGCTGATGCGGGACTCGAACTGCGGCTGGAACAAGCAACCATTCCGGCGACGTCCCACCTCATGGGCCAGACGCTTGCCGAGGCAAAGATCCCACAGCGGACGGGCCTCATCATCCTGGGGCTCCGCCGAGCCGGCGAGGACGGACCGCTCACCTACAATCCAGGGCCGGAAACCCGACTCGAAGCCGGGGACGTGATGATCGTGATGGGCGGGGCAGGTCAGGTCCAGCAGCTTCGGGACTACGCCGACGTCGCCCTCGAGGTGTGAGATAGGACGTCGCCGTCGGACGTCCTGCAGCTCGTAGAATTCGGCCTACACGTCCAGATTCTTGACGTACCTAGCATTCTGTTCGATGAAGGCCCGGCGCGGTTCGACCTCGTCGCCCATCAACAGGCTGAACAGGCGATCGGCTTCGACGGCATCATCCATTGTCACCCGCAGGATCGTGCGCTGCTCCGGATCCATCGTCGTCTTCCATAACTGCTCCGGATTCATCTCGCCCAGCCCTTTGTAGCGCTGTATGTCGGGCCTACCCTTACTGTCCTTGTCGAAACGCGCCATGACCTGATCGCGCTCCTCGTCCGAATAGGCGTAGTGCTCCTCCCGGCCGCGACGGATTCGGTAGAGCGGCGGCTGCGCGATGTAGATGTAACCGACCTCGATAAGTTGCCGCATGTGCCTGAAGAAAAAAGTCAGCAACAGCGTGCGGATGTGTGCGCCGTCGACGTCCGCATCGGTCATGATGATGACCCGGTGATAGCGCGCGTTATCGATATTGAACTCGTCTTCGCCGATGCCGGTTCCGACCGCTGTGATGATCGTCCGGATCTCCTCGTTCGTGAGGACCCTGTCGAGTCGCGCCTTCTCCACGTTGAGGATCTTGCCGCGCAGCGGAAGGATGGCCTGGAAGTTACGATCGCGGCCCTGCTTGGCAGAGCCACCGGCCGAGTCGCCCTCCACAAGGTAGAGTTCACTCACCGACGGGTCGCCCACCGAACAGTCGGCAAGTTTACCGGGTAAGATCGAGCCTTCCAAAGCCGACTTCCGGCGCGTTAGGTCCCGTGCCTGCCGAGCTGCCTCTCGCGCTCGCGCAGCCGACGTACACTTGTCGATGACCCTGCGGGCGGCCGTAGGATTCTCGGCAAGGAAGTTCGAGAGTCCTTCGTTCACTACTGACTCGACGGCGCCACGCACCTCGCTGTTGCCCAGCTTCGTCTTGGTCTGACCCTCGAACTGCGGATCCATGACGCGAACCGACAGTATCGCGGTCAGCCCTTCGCGGACGTCCTCGCCCGTCAGATTGAAGTTCGCCTTCTTGAGCGTGCCGCCCCGGCGAGCATAGTCGTTGAGAGTCCGTGTGAGAGCCGCCTTGAATCCAGTGAGGTGCGTGCCACCTTCGTGTGTGTTGATGTTGTTGACGAAAGTGAACGTGTCCTCTTTGTAGCCTTCATTGTATTGGAGAGCGAGCTCGATCTCGCACTCTGGCCGCTTCGCCTCCATGTACACAACTTCGCCATGTAGCGGCTTGCGATTGCCGCGCAGGAACTTCACAAACTCCTTGATGCCACCGTCGTACTTGTACTTGCCCTTTCTCTCTTGGTCGGGCCGATCGTCCTTGAGCGTGATCCTCACACCGCGATTCAAGAAAGCAAGCTCGCGCAGTCTGGTGGCCAACGTGTCGAAGTCGAACTCCAGTTCCGTGAAGACTTCCGAATCGGGCTTGAACCTGACTATTGTCCCGGCCTTGTCGGTCTTCCCACCCTGCTTGAGCTCGCTTCTCTTCCGGCCGCGGCTGTATTTCTGACTCCAGATCCTACCGTCGCGATGGATCTCTACCTCCAACCAATCCGACAGGGCGTTGACGACCGAAACGCCTACACCGTGCAATCCTCCCGACACTTTATACGACTCTTTGTCGAACTTTCCGCCAGCGTGCAACGTGAGCATCGCGAGCTCGACGCCGGGGACCTTTTCCGTCGGGTGCATGTCGACGGGGATGCCCCGTCCGTTGTCCTGCACTGTCACGGAATTGTCGGGGTGAATGGTGACGTCGATGTGGTCGCAATAGCCGGACATCGCCTCGTCGATCGAATTGTCGACGACCTCGTACACGAGGTGGTGCAGCCCGCGTCCGGACGTGGACCCGATGTACATACTGGGTCGGCGCCGCACGCCCTCCAAGCCTTTGAGCACCTGGATCTTCCCAGCGGTGTAATCTTGCCTGGAAGAGCCCCCGCTGGCCTTCCCCTTCTTGGGTTTCTTGGCGGTCCTGGAAGCAGTCTTCTTGGTGGCCTTTCCGACGGGGGCCTTCGAGGCCTTCGCACCGGCCTTCTTAGACCCAACCTGCTGCCTGGCAGCTTTCTTCTTCCCTGTCCCCGATCGCTTCGCCATCACCCTTCCTCTTGATGTCTATGTGTCAATCACGAGCATCTTGACGCCCCAGTCTCAAAGGCCTTCGTCGAGCCTGAAGACGATCTTCTCGAACTTGCCGCGCCTACGTCCGGCATTGAGCCTGGCCAGAATACGGCGCTCCATCAATTGAAGCTCCATCAACCAGGCCGACGAGCGCACTTCAACGAACAGTGTCGCCCGATCGAAACCCACGGGCCTCGCGACACGCGCGATCTGAGGGCCGACCAACTCAGGCCATTCCGGAAGGACGGCTGCACGCTCGACTCCTTCCGCCAAACCGCGCGATCGCAGCACCCCTTCGATCAGCCGCCCAATTCGCTCGAACGACCCGCCACGCTTCTCGCTCATACAGGGCGCATCTTGCCGTTTTCGATTCGGTATTCCGCAAGGCTACCCCCCATGAAAGCGAACTCATCCGGCTTGGGGGACGTCACGATCACCTGACCCCACTTTTCGGCGGTCAGCAGATCCACGACCCGTCCCGCGCGCATGGGATCGAGCTCTGCGAATACGTCATCTAACATCACAATCGGGCGGCGGCCCCGCGCGACGCGCAGCGCTTCCGCCTCGACCATCCGTAAAGCTACCGCCGCCGTCCGTTGTTGGCCCGCCGAACCGAAACTTCGGAGCAACACGGAATCCGACCCGCCCGTCACCGAAAAGCTCAGGTCATCGCGGTGCGGGCCAACCAACGTAAGACCGCGTCGTCGCTCTCGTTCCACCTGGCGCTCCAACTCGACCAGGAAGGATCGCGCCCAGGACTCGCGGGCCGCGGGCTCAGTTGCCGCATCACCCGGCTCCGGTGCACGTACGGACGGCCGATACTTCAGCGCTGCCTCCTGCCCACCGGAAATCGCGGTGTAGTAGCGGGCGAAGCTGTCGCGCCTGGCAGTCACCCAGCGCGCTCTCGTCTCGAGGATCCGGCTTCCGGCTTCCACAAGGCCGTCGTTCCATGCCGCCAGCTCGAGCGGGCCGGCACCATCCCGTAACAGGCCGTTCCGCTGTGATAGAACCTGGCGGTAGCGCTGCAGGGCCAGCAGGTAGCCGGGCTCACCGAGCGAGAGGACGATATCGAGGAACCGCCGTCTAGCACCGGGTCCCCCAACGACGATTTCGACGTCGCTGGCTGTGAATACGATTGCGCCGACCCGGCCGATGGCATCGCCAACGCGATCGGGCTCATCACCGTCGACGGTGACCTTCTTCCGGCGACCGTCGCGCGAGTAGCCGGCCGCAACATCCACTTCCCCGCTGTCGCCCGATAAGTGCCCTTCAACCCGGAAATACTCCCGCCCGAAACTCACGAGCTGATCGTCACGCGCCCCTCTAAGTGAGCGGAAGATCTCGAGGTAGTAGATTGCCTCCAGCAGGTTGGTCTTGCCCTGACCGTTGTCGCCTATCAGGGCCGCTCCACGCTCTGGAAGCTCGACGACCTCGTCCTCAAAATTCCGGAAATGCCGGAGACCCAACCGCTGGAGAAACACCTAGAAAATTTAGGTATTCTAGCGGCCTTTTCAAGGTGCGGTCGGGTGAAAAATATCAGCTGTTTCGCCTGTTTTGCGGGGTGCGGCGGGTGTAGCGAGAAGTTACCAGCGAGTTGCCGTGACGCACCGGCCCAGCCGCACGCGGCGGCACACGCGCCTCCTAGAATTCCCTACAAGCGAGGGGGAAGACGTCGCACTCTATGACCATGACCACCACCGCCTCCGACACGTGCCGCTGCCCGATCAGGTCTTCCGCGATGCCGCGAAACTGGAGGTGTGTACCTGTTTCGAACCGCGGGATCCTGACTTCGAAGTCAACCTGTACAACTTCCTCTGGTTCGCTGAACTCCGCTCGGCCCAACGCAAGCGTATCGGATGAATTGGCACGGGCGAGGAAGAATTCGACGGCGGTTATCAACCCCGAGGCCTCGACGACGACTATGTGCGTAGAGTCTGCCGCGACGGAGGTTTCCTTCGGTGGCGCGACGACTGCGACGGTGGTGGCTGGTAGCGGTGCCCCGAGGCCCGTAGGGCGGTCGCGAGATGTCTCACAACCTGCCAAGGCCAGGACGCCCATAGCCGCCAGGGGCAGCAAATACTTCAGGGTCTTCATCGGAGAGAACTTGACCTCCCGAAGGTTTGCAGGCCCGCGCCCACTTCTAATATGCTAAATTCCGAAGTCGACCGGAACCGGCCCCTTCCCGAGTACTCTTACTATCCTCGGCCCGACTGACGGCCCAGAAGGATGCCCACCTTCTCGAGTGCCGCCATAGAGCCCCGGCCCTTGGCCAACCGCTCGCGGCATGTCACTTCAGCAGATCGCGCCAGGACGGCCTCTCGCGTTCCAGCGGCTCGTCGTGTTCAACACGATCGAGCACTCCGTTGAGCACCAACCGCATCCTGTCTACCGCGCGGCGATAACCCGCGCGCGCGAGAGAGACCGTTGCAACCAGGAAGGCCGGAGAAAGTAGCGCCAACGCGTTCGGGATTTCCGCGCCTGAAGCGATGATCCCGGTAGCAACCATGCTCAGCGGCACTCCGGCGCCGACCCCCAGCCCCCAGAACCAGCCGGCCCTGTCGTTGCCCAAATCGAGCGTCAACGACACCTGGCTCGATTCCTCGTCAAGCGGGACCACCCGCAGCTCGACAGCTTTGCTCTTCTTGGCCAGCTGGTAGCCCTTACCGAGCAGGTCGAGTCCTCGCATTAATGAAGCCACAACGCCGCTCTCGGGTTCCCACAAGGAACCGATCTGGGTGCGCCGGACCGATCGGAGGCTCTCGTTCGCTTGGAAGTGCGACTCGAGCTCCAGCTTGACCTCCTCGGCGGGCCTCGGGACAATCCGGGTCGCCGTAACGAGGCTGGAGCCGCACAGGCGTGTGGCCCAGCCCCGCTCGGTCAGCAGGGTTCCGTCCGGCGAAGCAGCATGGTATTCTGCCAACGCCCTGCGGATATTGGCCTCGGACAGACCGACCTCGGCAGCGATCCGGATCACATCGGCCTCACTGAGCTCCGGCACGGTGGCACCTGCCTCGGACTCCAGTTCCGCGGCCCGCCGAATAACGGCTTCCAAATCCCGGCGCGTTATGAGGTGGCCGCCGGCCTCATCCATCGCTTGGCGCTCCACCTGTTCCTGAGGGACAAATCATTCTTCCCTCTTCTCCACCGGGACCGGCTCGCCGGAGGCGAGACGACCGGGCATCGCATCAGGCGCCGGCAACTCCTTGGCCTCTTCCTCGACCTCTTCCTCGAACTCCTCTGCTTCCTCCTCCAGAGCCTCGGCCGGTAGTGCGCCGGCGGCCCGCATGAACGGCTTGAAGAGATCCATCGGGATGGGGAAGAGCGTCGTCGAGTTGTTCTCCGCGGCGATCTCGGAGACCGTTTGGAGGAAGCGTAACTGCAAGGATGCAGGGTCGCCGCTCATGATTCTGGCGGCCGCTACGAGGTTGCGAGAGGCCTGGTACTCGCCCCGCGCGTTCACGACCTTCGCCCGCCGCTCACGCTCGGCTTCCGCCTGGCGAGCCATCGCCCGCTTCATCTCCTGTGGAAGATCGATGTCCTTCACCTCCACCGCGGTGACCTCTATGCCCCAGACATCGGTCTGCTCGTCGATGATCGTGCGCAGCATGTCGTTGTACTTTTCACGCTCGGCAAGCAGATCGTCCAGCTCGGCCTGCCCGATCACCGATCGAAGCGTCGTCTGCGCCAGTTGAGAGGTGGCGAAGAGGAAGTCCTCCACCTCGACTATGGCTTTGACCGGAACGTTGACGCGAAAGTAGAGGACCGCATTGACCTTCACAGAGACGTTGTCGCGTGTGATCACGTCCTGCGGCGGGATGTCCATCGCGACGATCCGCAGGCTCACCCGTTGCATACGCTCGATGCCGAACGGGACGAGAAAGATGAGTCCGGGTCCTCGCGGGGCACGCAGCCGCCCGAGGCGAAATACCACCGCCCGCTCGTATTCCCACAGAACCCTGAGACTGGTGGCCAGCGCTGTAGCTCCGGCCACGGCGAGACCTGCAAGTAGGTATTCCAAAACCGACCCCCCTGTTGATTCCGCCACTACGACGGGGACTGTCCAGACGGCTAAGAGTATCGGAAGTTTGAAAGTTAGCCCTCCGCAAAGACTCGCGCGAGAACGTCGAGGCGTCGGCGGTAGAAGTAATGGGATCCAGGCGTAGCCCAAGCGAGGGTCGGAGAAAGTGAAATGCCAGAAGCTAGGAGACAGATGTCGACCCCCGGAGGCCATCCAGGAACGGTCGCCTGCCACTGGCACCGCTCCCGCGCCCGCCGGGGGCCGGGTCGAGCTTGGTCTGCTGAAACCGCCGTCAGCTACCCTTGCTGAGGGTGAAGACGTACGCTGCCGCGGCCGCGGCCTGCTCGTCACTGATGCCGCTGCCACCCTTCGCGGGCATCGCCGTACCGACTGTAGACGCGCTGGCGTCAACGCCTTCCATGACCGTCTTCACGATACCCTGGTAGGACCCATCGCCGTGAGCCCACTCGTCGTCCGTCAGGTTTGCACCGAGACCCGGGACACCGGTCCCATCCGCACCATGACAAACGTTGCATAGACCGGCGCCGCCAAATATCTCCTGGCCCTGTGCGACCATCTCCATGGTGACGCCCTCGGGCAGCTGCACCTCGGCCTGCTGTTCGGCCTGGGGTGCCTCAGCCGCAGCAACCTCGCCGGATGCCGCTTCTTGCTGGCCAGGCTCGCCGCCGCCACAGGCCGCCATGACCGTGAGGCCGAGCACGACTCCCAACATCGTCAAACCGCGCTTGCGAAGCATCTGAACCCCTCCAGTGTGGTTTAAGGGCAACTCACCGTGAGCGTGTCTCAGCGCACGAACCGATCGGAGTCTTCCAGCGGATGGTCGGGGCCCATCAGCAAGCTGCAAATCAACTCGGATGCTATCGTTATCAGCCATCGATAATACCGGGGTCGCTGCAACGCGTCAAGCTAATCCCGCCCTGCTCGCTCTCTCGGCAAGCCACATTTCGCACAGAACCGCCAAGCCGGCTCCAGTTCAGTGCCGCAGGCCTTGCATACCCCCGTCGTTACGGGGGAACCACAGAACGGACAATAGGAAGCGCTATCGGGGACCTCGACCCCACACGTATGACAAAGCTCCAGGGTCTCTCGCGGCATCTCGGCGGCGTCCGGGCTATGCGCTACACCCCCGCCGACACTTGCGTCAATCGCATCGGGGACCGGGCTTGCGGCGGGAGACTCGGATCCGGCCGTCGCCTCTTCCAGATTCGCAGGTTCGACATCGGGGTCCGGTGCGAGTTCCCTGATGTCCACCGCGTCGGTCGCCCAATCCGCCCGCTCGCGCAGCTCGGGCGGCGCGTAGCGTATGTCGCCGGGCGGAGGGATCCCTACAGGATTGAGCGATACACGATGCTCCGGGAACGACTGATAGCGCCGAATATCGGGCAGCACCTCCTCGAGGCCTGCTCGCAGGTTGCCCTGCATTTCGCCGTCGCCCAGCAGGTAGCCTCTTTCGCCCGAGAGCAACCGAGAGAGAGCCACCTCGTACTCGTCGTTGGAGCTGAAGCCGATCGAATTGCGGATCCGCCGGTACGGGACCAGTTGCTCATGAAGCTCGAAAACCGTGAGCGATCTAGTCAGTGCCGACGGCTGTTGCCGGCGCAAGCTCTCCACAAGCTCGACATAGAGACGATCCAGGTCGTCCATGGCGTCGTAAGCCCGCCTCGCTATCAGTTCTGTCTGCCTACTCCTCGCGCTCGAAGAGATAGGCGCTGTCTTCGTGACGATTCCCGGCAGAATCACACACCGAAAACCGACTTCCCGACCAAATGGCGGCGGCCCCGTATTCGCCGCGCTTGTTCACGGCGTAGAAGTTGACGTTGAAGTTGGGCTTGCCCTCTTCGTCAAGCAGTCGTTTCTCGGTCGTGAGATGGGCGATTCTCGCGAGCGCCGCCAGGCAGGCATCCTTCGGCGCCTGGCCGCGCCTCATGAACTCGACGATCATCATCGAACCGCAGCTCTTGATCACCGCCTCGCCGCGTCCCGTAGAGCCGGCCGCCCCAACATCATTGTCCACGTAGAGACCGGCCCCGATGATCGGGCTGTCCCCGACGCGGCCGGGCACCTTGAACGCCAAGCCTGACGTCGTTGTCACGCCCGACAGCTCACCGGCTGCATTGACCGCACAACAGTTGATCGTGCCATAATGGCGCTTTCCTTCCCAGGCGTCGATGAGGCCGAATTCCGTGATACCCTCCTCGGACTGCTCCGGTGTCAGGTAGTCGTCGTCCGGACTGAGCCGGCTTCGCCAACGCAGCCAGACGCGCCGCGCCCGGTCGGTCAGGAGTTCCTCCTCCTCGAAGCCCATCTCACGAGCGAATTGCGCGGCACCCGCTCCGACCAAGAACACGTGGTCTGTGTACTGCATAATTGTCCTGGCCACCTGGGCGGGGTGCTTGAATCCCTCGAGCGCTCCAACGGCGCCGGCGCCGCGTGTTGGGCCGTGCATCACGGACGAGTCCAGCTGAACCACGCCCAGCGCGTTGGGTAGTCCGCCGTAACCGACGCTCGTGTCCTCCGGATCCGCTTCGACGATGCCCACGCCTTCCACGACGGCGTCCAAAGTGTCCACTCCGGACCCCATCAGCTCCATGGCGCGCTCGGTCGCAGGCAGTCCGTTTCGACTCGAGATGACCACAGGGCCGCCTTGCGGGCCCAGCCGGCTCGGCGCTCGCGGGCTCGCCTCCAACGAGTCGGCGGCGATCAATTTCCCACCCAGCGCGCCTAAGCCCACCATCGTTCCAGCCTTCAAGAATTCACGGCGCGTCGGCCGATTCATGGCTTCCTCCCGTTCAGTGGTGCGTCAGTCCTCGCCTCTCATACTATCCAGCTGCGCAACGACATCACGAATCCGCCGCGCCATCTTCCCTATCGCCTCCACGCCTCTCTTCTGCTCGGCGCTCAACTGGTCCGCGTCCATCAACAGAAGCTCCGCTTCGGCCATTATCGCGGTAAGCGGCGTACCGACGTCGTGGCGGAAGTCTTTGACAGCCTGCACCAAACGATCCAGCTGCGCGTCGCCACGCTCACTACCCCCTGCCTCACTCATGCATCCCCCAAACTCGATCATCCGCCTTCGCCGGGGCGTGCCTCCCCATCTACGTCGGCGTTGTCATCTCGCTTCACCAACAGAACGTAGCGTACACGGCGCTCGTCCACCGTCCTGACCACCAGTTCGGCACCCTCGACATGTACAGAGTCGCCAGGCCTCGGTACGTGCCCCAACTCGCCGAGTATGAATCCGCCCAGAGTATCGTAGTCCTCCAAGGGCAGATCCAACCCGAAGCGCTCCTTCACCTCGTCGAGTGGCGCGCCACCGTCGATCAGGACCTCGCCTCGAGGTGTTGTCGTAACCATGGGTCGTGCAACGTCGTGCTCGTCGTAGATCTCGCCGACGATCTCTTCGATCAGGTCCTCCAGTGTGACGAGGCCATCGGTGCCGCCGAACTCATCCACGACTATCGCCATGTGGACCTTCATGCGGCGGAATTCGGCCAGCAGATCGTCGACCGACTTCGTGTCGGGCACGAAGTTGGGTTCGCGCATGATCAAGGACACGTCGAAATCGGCATGCTGCCCGGAGGCAGCGAGAGGCAGAATGTCCTTCACCAGCACTATCCCCACTACGTTGTCCAGGCTCTTATCGTAAACCGGAAGTCGTGAGTGCCCCGAACGACTGGTGACTTGGACAAGCTCGTCGAGTTTCACATCGACCGACACCGCCACGATATCGGGGCGTGGCGTCATCACTTCCCTCGCCATGGTCCGCGTGAGCTCGAAGACGCCGGTGATCATCTCCTCTTCGTCGTGCTCGACCTTGCCCATCTCCCGCGCTCGCTCGACCAGCAGCAACAGCTCCCACCGACTGTGTACTCGCTCCGCCTCACTGGGCAGACGCACGCCGAAAATGCGCAGGAGCGCGTTGGCCGACTCGTTGACCGACCAGATGAGGGGACTGCCAAGCCGCGTGAAAGCGATCAGGGGCTTGGTAAGCCAGCGCGCGAGCTGCTCGGGGTGGAGAATCGCCACGGTCTTCGGTGCCACCTCGCCCAACACCACGTGGAGGTAGGTGATCGCGGTGAAGGCGAGGAATACGGCCACCGCGTGGCGAGCGATCCAGCTGAAGGGACTGGGCAGGCCGGAGAACAGAGAGACCAGCGTCTCGGCGATAGCCGGTTCACCGATCCACCCCAGCCCCAGAGAAGCTAACGTGATCCCGACCTGACAAGACGAGAGATACAGGTTCAGTTCGGCCTGAGCCGTGCGGACCGCACGTGCCAAACGATCTCCTCGCTCGGCCATCCCAGCCAGCCGCGTATCGTCGGCGCTGACCAGTGCGAATTCTGCTGCGACGAAGAAACCGTTGGCGCCCACCAGAAGCAGGACGGCCAGCAATCTCCAAGCGACTTCAATCGCTGTCATTTCGGATCGGCTGCACAAGAAAAAGCCCCGGCGACGACACCAGGGCCATCAGGGATTGCGCGCGTTAGCTACTCCCCTTCGCCTCGACGCTATTCGTGCCGCCGTACGGCGTCACCGGCCGGCAGTAGCGCCGGCCCAACTCGCTGAGCTGGTCTAGCTCCTCCTCGGTGACTCCGGGATAGCGTTTGGCCATGTACTCCATGGTTTCCCTGAACCAGACATCCTGTTGATCGTCGGTGGCCCCGAGTACACCGCACCGCCTGATCTGGCCGAATAGCTCGTCGCGCGCCTTGTCGAACGTCGAAGTCCCGTTCTTGCCCCCCTTCTTACGTTTGCTCACGAATCCTCCTATACCTACAATTAGTCCGCCTTGACTGAATGACGGAGCATCGATACCAAAAGCTGGTTGGACTGGACTTAATTATACTGGCCCGCCCACAACATGCAAACGGCGAGAGCTGACATGGCGGAAACCATGGATCCGGTTCGCCTCGAGGTCTACCGCTCGCTCTTCCATGGCATCGCCGAGGAGATGGGGGCCGCGCTGCGGCGGAGTGCCTACTCCCCCAACATCAAAGAGCGGCGAGACTACAGCTGTGCCATCTGCGATCCGCAGGCGGCACCGGTGGCCTTGGGCGATCACATGCCCGTGCACCTGGGCGCGATCCCGCAGAGCGTGCGGGCTGCCTTGGCCGGGCGGAGCTTGGAAGACGGCGACGTCGTCGTCCTCAACGATCCTTTCCACGGTGGCACTCATCTGCCCGATCTAACTGCCGTTCGCGGCGTGTGGCTGGACGGATCAGAGGCCCCGATCGCATACGTAGCGTCGCGTGCCCATCACGCCGACGTAGGGGGAAGCGCACCGGGCTCGATGCCGCTGTCACAGGAGATATTTCAGGAAGGGATTCGCATACCGCCCGTGCTCTTGGTACGACGCGGCAAGCTGCAAAGGGACATCTGGAGCCTGCTCCTGACAAACGTGCGTACCCCCAAGGAACGGGAAGGCGACCTCCAAGCGCAAGCCGCCGCTCTAGATGTGGGCGTCCGCCGGCTTCGCGAGCTAGCCAGCCGCCGGGGCGCCGATTCGCTCCGCCTCGCCTTCTCGGCCCTGTCGTCTTATGCCGATCGGCTGGTTCGCAGCGTGATCGAGCAGATCCCTGACGGCGAGTATCGAGCCGAGGACGCTATGGACGACGACGGCGTCGGCACGGACAGAATCCGAATCGTCGCATCGGTGCGAGTAAGCGGCCAAGAGATGCACGTCGATTTCAGCGGGTCGGGCCTGCAGTGCCCCGGGAACATCAACGCCGTTTCGGCGATTACGGAATCAGCAGTCCGCTACGTGCTCCGCTGCGTAGCCGAAGCGATCCTGGGCATCTCTCTGCCCGCGGGTGGCGGCGGCTTGGCATCGGTGAGCATCGTGACACCGCCGGGGACGGTGGTGAACGCCCTGCCGCCGGCAGCGGTCGCAGCGGGGAACGTAGAGACGTCGCAGCGGATCGTGGACACGGTGTTCCGCGCGCTCGCTTTTGCTCTGCCGGATCTAGTGCCGGCCTGCTCGAGCGGAACGATGAACAACTTCACCGTGGGAGGCGTGGACCCAGCGACCGGTGAGGCATTCGCTTACTATGAGACCGTGGCCGGCGGCATGGGCGCGAATCGCGAAAGAGGCGGACTCTCGGGCGTCCACACGCACATGACCAACTCGCTTAATACACCCGTGGAGGCGCTGGAGCACGCGATCCCGGTACGCGTGCGTCACTACTCGCTCCGCCGGGGCTCGGGTGGAGACGGGAATCGGCGAGGAGGAGACGGACTGCGCCGAGATATCGAGCTACTCACCAAGGCAAGCATTTGCGTCCTCTCGGAACGCCGTCGCCTCGCCCCGTGTGGGGCAGCCGGAGGTACAGCCGGCGCGCGCGGCGAGAACTGGTTGCACCGAGACGGCGAGTGGACCGAATTGCCCGGTAAGTTCACCACGGTGGCTGAGCCAGGCGATATCCTCAGCATACGAACCCCAGGAGGCGGAGGTTGGGGAAGCGAAAGATCCTGACAGCCGAAGGGCTGCGCCAAGGCATACGAACGACTCGAATCGTAGTCGCCCGACGCGTGCGCGTTGGGGAGTACCGCTTCTTCTTGAGTGAGGGAGGTTTTGGTGCCCCCCTGCTCATGCTGCACGGTCTGGGCGCGTCCAGCAAATGGTGGTACCCGCTCTTCCCGGAACTCACGTCCGAGAACTTCCGGATAGTCGCACCGGACCTTCCCGGTTTTGGTCAGTCGCGCGGCAAGGCCATGACTGTGAAATCGACAGCACGCATCGTAGTCGAACTGGCCGATCGCCTCGGGCTGGGGCAGTTCTTCCTCTGCGGTCACTCGATGGGGGCCGCGATCGCCGCGCAAGTGGCAGCCGACGTGGGTGCCCGAGTGCGACGGGTGGCCTTGATCGACAGCGCTGGGATCGCCGGCCGACGGGGCGCACGCTGGCTTGGCCGGCTTGCGCAACCGTGGTCCTGGTGCCCGGCCGGGTTCTACACCACGCTGTTCGGCGACCTCTTGAGGGCCAGGCCGCGGAACTTGATCGAAAGCGCTCACCATCTCAGACGCTACGACATTCTGCCCGTGCTCGAGCTCATCCGGGTGCCCACGCTGCTCTTGTGGGGCGAGAAGGACAGCCTCACGCCGCTGGAACACGGAGAGATCATGGCAGGGAAGCTCCGCGATGGTCGCCTAGAGGTGATCCCGAAGGCCAAGCACTTGCCGATGGTCAGCCACCCGGAAACAACATCGCGGCTTATGGTGAACTTCTTTCGGGAGGACTTGAAGTCGAGGGGCCGAGCAGATGCCGGGTGAGGAGATGCGCTACTACATCTCCTCGGTCAGCAGCTCACCCGCTGTGTATTCTGTCAGCTCGAGGATCACCGAACCAACCTTGAGCTTGGTAACGAGTTTGACCGGCACACGACGCTCGTCGTCGGTGATGTAGATCTCGGCCTCGCCACCCTCAGAGAAGAGACCACCTGCCTTTATGATCGGGCGGACCACGATCGTCGAGTATTCGCCTGCAGGTACCTTGACCCTGTCACGCCGCAGCACCTCGAGGATCACCGGGTTCCGATCGAGCTGGTAGTACCGGTTCCACTCGTATCTCTCACCGACCTCCAGCGGTACCGAACGTACAAAGTAGACGAACGAGGCATCGTCCAAGGCGCCCTGCGGAATCGGCCCAGTCTCTCCATCGTGGCGACTGTAGACCCCACTTTCGAGATCGAACTCATATACGCGGTAACGCTCGTAGCTCCCCTGCTTGGAGTCCTGCAGGTAACGCCGACTGGCAAGCTGAATGATATCCAGCCATGACTCCTGTTTGTCGATCAGCTTGTAGAACGGCGTGGAGCCTTGAATGACGGACTGCAGGTGATACGTGGCGTAGCCGGCAACGGTGTCTATCCCTTCGACGACCATGAACGCGCTGCCGACCTTTAGCGGTCCGAACTTGACTCGATAATCCAGACGCTCGCCGACGCCATAAGGCACCGCGGCCGGAGTTCCCGTGGTCGCCGGGTCTGGCGGCCCGTCCTGGGCAACCGCATGCGACGGAGTCCAAAGCAGAACAAGTGCGAGCAGCGTATATCGCGTCATAGCCCCCTCAACAAGCCAATGTAATCCCTCGCCGCTTGCCAAAGCGAAAGCCGGCTCCGCCGGGCCCGAAGATCGTAACGGGGCTCCGAGACCGTTTCCTCGACGCGCCGCGTGTGCGGGGCCACCGCCATTAGAAGCTCCACACTGGCCGCCCAGCCGTCACGCCTCAGCAGACGATCGCCGTCGAGTTCCTTCAGCGTCTTCTTGAGCAAACCTACGCGATAAGCGCGAAGTCCAGACAGCGGGTCGCTCACTTCCTTGGGAAAAGCGTACTTCCTTTCCAGCCACGGCAGCCCCCTGCGCAAACAACGAACAGCGAGCGGCACCGTTCTCTCATTCGGTGGTTGCGCGGAGACGACGAGATCAGCGCCCCCTTCCACCCGTTTCACCATGGCCGGGATCGCCGTTGGCTCGTCGGTGAAGTCGGCCTGGAGGGTGACAGCCACGTCACGCCTCGGGTACGATGCGCGTGCGACCACCTCTCTCAATAGACGCTCCAGCGATGCGCCGTGCCCCTGCCGCCGCTCGTTGCGCAGAAGATCGAGGGGAAGAACCTGTGAGTAGGGTGTTACGATCTCCAGAGTCTGATCGGTCGAGGCATCATCGAGGAAGAGTACGCGGTAATCGCGATTGAAGTCCGACATGACCTGCCGGACCTTCCAGAGAAGGACGCCGGCGGTATGCTCTTCATTGTGGGCAGGAATGCAAATGTATATCACTGTGAATACAACGACCTATCTATTCGGGCCCGTTCCGGTCAGGACCCGTCCCAAGCGGCAATCCATGTGACCGGCTTTGTCCTAATACCAGCGGCCCGCTAGGCTGTTCCCGGCGGTTGCCATTTCCAGCGCCTATGATGCCAAAAATACTGCTCGGGGTAAAGCCGCACCCGACGCTCGACCTCCGCCACCCAGCGCCGGGTCAGATCAATGACCTGGTCTCTCGCATCCACTCCCTCGGCCGGATCCAATCGAATAGTCCAGGCATGGTACTGACGCGGACCGACCCTGTGAGCGCCTCCCACGAAGAACGGCGTTCCAGTGCGAAGCGCCAGTAACGCCGGCGACCTGTGAGTGGACGCGGGCCTGCCGAAAAACGGTATGAACACGCCCTTATCTCGCGCGTCCTGATCGGCGACGAACGCGACCACTCGACCCTCCGCGAGGCTCGCGGCCATCCGATTCCACGCGTTGGCATGGAATATCAATCCCATTCCGAGATTACCACGCATCTCCTCCACGTACCGGCTCACGCTGCGGTTCGCGAGTCTCAGCATGACGGCGTCGACGGGAAAGCCGCCTGCCGCCAACGCGGAACCGGCCAACTCCCAATTCCCGAAGTGGGCGCTGACAACGACCACACCGCGCCCCTCATCGAAAGCCGATTGGAAGGAATCCCGACCATCCCATTCGACCAGCCTGCGCCGCACCTCGTCCAGGCCCCCGCGCATGAGCGCAGCTAGCCCGAGCGCTTCTCCGCCTACGTGCTCGAAGCAAGCTTTCGCCGTGAAGCGTACCCACTCCTCGTCCTTTTCGGGGAACGCCTTAGCGATCTGGGTCTCGACTACTTCGCGCCGCCAACCCGCCCTGTATGCCAACCGCCCCAATCGCCGGCCAAGGTTCTCGCTCAGTGCCGGCGGCGTGCGTCCCAGTACGCCAAACGCCGAGCGCGTGATTGCAGATTCAAGGAAATGGCGCAGTCGTTTCAGCGGACCGTCACTCCCCCACGGGCCGCTTCGCCGTCAGCGCTGCGGAACTGCATCTCGTACAGCCGACGATAAGCTCCGTCCCGTCCCATCAGGTCCTCGTGACGGCCGGACTCGACGATACGGCCCTCATCCAGAAAGATGATCTTGTGGGCGCCTTGAATCGTGGAGAGTCGATGGGCGATGACGATCACGGTCCGGTTGGCCAATAGCCGGTCGATGGCCCCTTGCACAAGCCGCTCCGACTCCGTGTCGAGAGAGGAGGTCGCTTCGTCGAAGATGAGGATGGGCGGGTCCCGCAGGATCGCGCGCGCTATCGCTACCCGCTGGCGCTGGCCACCGGAAAGTCGAACCCCACGATCTCCCAAGACCGTGTCGTAGCCGTCCGGCAGGCGCCCGATGAACTCGTGCGCGTTCGCCGCCTGCGCCGCCGCCTCGATCTGATCCTGGCTGTAGCGACCGACGGCACCATAGGCGATGTTGGCCCGCACCGTGTCGTGGAAGATCACGGTCTCCTGCGATACCACCCCCAACAGTTCGCGCAGGGAAGCAAGGCGAATGTCACCGAGCTCAGCGCCGTCGAGCGTGATGCGGCCGGCCTGCGGCTCGTAGAAGCGCGGTAGTAAGTCGGCTATCGTGCTCTTTCCACCTCCCGATGGTCCCACGAGCGCCACGACCTCACCGCGGTTCACGTCGAAGCTGATTCCTTCCAGGACGGGGTCGGCGTCGTAGGCGAAATGCACATCCTCGTAGGCAATGCGCTGATCGAGATCATCCACTTTGATTCCGGCGGCATCGAACGGCTCACTCGGTACATCCAGTACCTCGAAGAACCGTTCCGCGGCCGCCAGAGAGGCCTGAGCATGCGCCGGGAACGCTGCCAGCGCTTTGATCGGAGATTGAACTCGCAGCGATATGGTGAGGAACGTCAGGAACGCCTCGGCGGTCATTTCGCCACTGAACACGAACTGAGCGCCCACCCAGACAAGAACTACCGTGACGATGCTCCCCAGTACTTCGGAAAGTGGCGAACTCAGCAGCGCTATTCGTTCCGCCCGGACGACGTGTTTGTAAGCTGCCTGATTCGTGTCGATGAAGCGGCGGCGCTCGTGGTCCTCGGCGCCGTAGGACTTGACGAGGCGCGCCCCGGACGCCGTCTCCTGCAGCATGCTCGTCAACTCGCCCTGCATCTCGAAGGCACGTCGGAAGCCGTGGCGCAGCCGCCAGATCATCGGCTTCAGGAATCCGAGGAAGAGCGGAGCTACCACTAACGCCAGCAGCGTCAGCTTCCAAGAGATCAAGACGAGAGCCGTGATGAAGGCAGCCAAAGACACAACGTGTCTCACGACATCCGAGACCGTCAGCATGACGACCTGCTTCGCCTGGGACGTGTCGGAGAACACGCGAGAGAGTAGCTGCCCCGCCTTGTACCTATCGAAGAACCCTAACGGTAGGGTTTGTATGTGACCATACAGCTCGTTACGCAGATCACGTGTAATGCCTTCCCGAATCTTGACGTTAAGAACCTGGGACGCGTAGTAGAACGCGTTCTTTAGCAGGATCCCGACCAGTACGACAATGACGAGGTTGCGCAGCGCCGTACTCGGGTCCGCTAGGTTGATGAGCCCACCAACGGTCGCATCGAGAAAGCGTTCGACCAGGCTCCCGCCCGCCGTCAGCATAGCCGTGTCGCCGAACAGCGAACGGAGGAACGGGATGAGAAGAATCATCGTGAAGCCATCGAGCACGGAGCCGATGGTCGTTGCGACCAGGCCACCAAGGAAGACCAGCCGGTAAGGACGTAAGAAGCGGAGCAGGCGGAGGAAGAGCTTCACCGCACCTCACCGCGCGGTCTCAGAAGGGCGACGGGCAAAATCATCTCGTCCGGGCTGACTCCGCCATGAAGGAAGCTGTCCTTGTACCGTGCTTGGTACTCCCTCAACTTGGTGGGATAGACGAAGAAGTAGTCCTCGCGTGCGAGCAGGTAGTTAGCCTTCAAGCGACCGGCAGGCAGACGGATCTTCTCGCCGTCCGCGACCGCGAAGACATCGGCCGGAGTCTCGGCCCTGAGATCGTCCCCGTACTTGTAACGCAGACTCAACGTCGCGTCCCTCTTGGCAAACACCGTCGTCGGACGATGGCAGTGGACGGACCCGTGATCCGTCGTCAACAGGACCCGGGCACCGCGTGCACGAATGATCCTCAGCGCCTTTCGTAAATCCGAGCCTTCATACCACGTGGTCGTCAGCCGACGCAGGGCTTCCGCATCGCGCGCCATTTCGAGCAGGAGCTGTGACTCGCCGCGACCGTGAGTCAGCAGATCCACGAAGTTGAACACGATGGCAATCGCGCGGCGATCGTCAAGGAGCGCCGGCAGGCGCTTGAGCATCGCCTCGCCGTCGCCCGCCGCATGGACCTTCTCGTAGTGGGTCGGAACCTGACCCTGAGTGAGCGCCCGGATTTGCTCGGCGAACAGCTCGTGTTCGAAGGAGTTGAGGCCTGACTCCTCGTACTCTTCCGGCCAGCCTTGTCGCTTCTCGGCCAGTTGAACAGGGAAGAGCCCGCTGAAGATCGCATTGCGGGCGTAAGGCGTGGCCGTGGGTAGGATGGACAGGTAAAGATCCTCCTCGATATCGAAGTCTTCATCCACGATCGCCTGCAGCGCGCGCCACTGGTCGAGACGCAAGCAGTCGATCACGATCAGCACCGCTGGCCGTTCGTGCGCAAGTAAAGGCAGGAAGAAGTCCGGGACGATATCGACCGATAGTGATGGACGCTCACCTCGGCCTTTAGCGACCCAGTCCGCATAGTTCTCGAGGACGAAGTCACAGAATCGTCGCCGTGCGTCTGCCGTCAACGTACGGAGCGAGTCGAGGAGACCTGTTTCCTCAGCCGTGCTGAGCTCGAGTTCCCAGTCAACGAGATCGGAGTACAGGTCCGTCCAGTCACGCCACTCGCTCGCCGTACCGATTCGCACCTGCATCTCTGCGTAAGCCTGAACGAAGTCGCGGGCCATCTGCTGGTGTCGAAGCACCGGGCCTTCGAGTATGCGCGCCACGGCCGAAGCTACCTGCCTAGGGCTTGTGGGTTTCACGATGTAGCCGTCGGCGCGCCGCGCGATCGCCTCCGTGAGCGTAGCCTCCTCTTCGCTCTTCGTCACCATCACGACGGCGATGCGCGGATCAGCACCGCGGATCTCTTGGAGTACCTCTGTACCCGTACGGCCAGGCATCTCCTGGTCCAGAAGGATCAAGTCATAGCTACGCCGCCGGAGCTGACTGAGCGCATCGTCTCCGTTGGGAAGCGTGTCCACTTGATAGCCACGCTGCTCGAGGACCAGGCGGTGTGGTAGGAGAAGATCGACCTCGTCGTCCACCCACAAGATGCGGCCCTTGGCCCGCCTTCTTTCCTCCATCACAGCTTCCAAGTGTAGCTGTACCAAACGGCGACAGCCCTGCCCGCCCGCTCTGCCGGCTCGAACACCCAATCCCGGGCCTCGCGCATGAGGTTGTTGTTGTAGTCCGAATCGGGAGTCGGTGGGTCCAACCTGACGCTGTCGACAACGCCGGCCTGAGTGATGAATACCCAGACCGTCACTTCGCGACCCCGGACATTGGCCGGCCGGTTGAGCGGCGCCATGATGACACCGCGCGGCGTCGGAGGCAGGAGCCGGCGAAGCCCTGTCATCGCGTTCCCGCGATCACCCCTTCCCTCGCCTCCAGGCAGGCCGGCGCCCGATTCGGGGCCCTCGCGTGTGCCCTCGCCTGGCTCACGAAGCTCGAGCTCGCTCAAGGCCAGCAGCGGTTCCTCAATCAACTCCTGGATCTCGACCTGCTCTATGACCGGGGTCTCGGGCTCAGGTGGGATGACGATCTCGACCGGAGGCTTGAGAACGACGGCCCGCATGCCCCCTCCTCCCGGTGCGGCCATGGGATCACCGCTCCCCGGGCCAGCGGCGGCATACGGAGTCAATCGCTCCGGTTTGCTCTGGAAGAACAGCAGGAGTGCTAGATGTATAAGAAGAGAGAGGAGCAGACCGATACGCCAGACTCTACTCTCCCGGCGTAGCCGCCCTCGAACTTGCTCCAAGGCCATGGGTCCACGGTCCCCTGCCGTTTATCTATTTATATCCCGTCCGTCGGCACCGACAATACCGAAGTCGGCGATCTGAACGCTCTGGCCGTCGCGGTCGAGTATCCAGACCTCGCCGACGCCAGACACTACGACATCAGTGGCGAAGCGAGTTTCGCGGGCCACTCCTACGACCCGCGGCTCGGTACCGGAAATATCCACCAGCGCGACACCTTCCGGACCAGCAGCCACATAGACGCGATCACCCTCCAAATCCGCAGCGTAGGCGAACCTCACTCCTTCGTAGTGTTGTACCACGCGCGGTGCTGCCGGGTCCGTCGCATCCATGATGAACACGCCACCGGTCCCGGCGGCTATTGCCAGCCGGTTCCCGTCCATGCGAACGGTCCGACCGGCCGCTGGCAGCGTGACCTCACCTATCTTAGCAAGTTCCGGCCCGTAGGCCACCAGGCGATCATCCCAAAGGACCCAACCGATGCTGCCGTCACGGCTGAAAGCCATATCGGTGACGTAGTCAGGGTTCTCGATCCCGGTCACCGTCTCTACGGCCACTTCGTGGACATCCTTCCGGACATCGAGTAGGCGCACCGAGTCCAGCCCGGCCACAGCCAACCGATTCGCGAAGCGCCCCATCGAGCCGCCCCCTCGTTCATCGATCACCTGTCCGTAGACCGAATCGCTCGATATCTCGAATGAAAGCAGGTTGGAGAAAGTGCTCAAGATGAGCAGGTCGAGATGCGGCATGACCGCTACGTCCTCGATACCGCGCACGCCGGAACCGCGCGGATGCACGGTGCCGTCATCTCGAATCAAGCGCGCGCCACCCATGCCGACAACCGCTGCCCCGCCCGGGAAACGCGTGATCCGGTCGGGCACTACGTCCAAAGGCACATCCAAGAAGGAGTAGTTGAGGGTCGGGCCGGCGGCCATTCGGCGTTCGTATTTCTTGTCCATCTCGAGGCCGACCAGAAACCCGATCAGCCCGCCGATGGCAGCCGCTACGATCCCGACGCAACCTTTACTGCTACAGGATGACTTGACTACCTCGTCCGAGGTGAAGGCGTAGGCGGGGATGCCAACGGCAAGAGCACCGCCAATGCCAAGAAACCAGCGCTTGTGACTCTTCGCCTGAGCTAGCGCGGGAGCTGGTGACGCGACAGCCAAAGCCACCGCGAGAGCAACGGATCGCCAGAAGAGCTTCGAGACGAGTCCACCGGTCCCTACGGCGCTACTCTTCATTATTGACTACCTCGAATACGCGTCGCCTTCTGGCCATCTGCTCGCCGATGTTGTCCCAGATCCTCAGCCTGATCTCGTATTCGCCGTCCGGCACCTCCTGAGGATCCAACGATAGGAACTCGGTCACCCGATCGCGTCCTTCCATCTCCACCTGGCGGCTGTACCGCAACTCCAGCCGATCGTCTCCAACGATGCTGAATCCCCAAGCATCGGCGAGTAGACCAAGCAACGCCATGACTCCGCCGCTGCGCTTGAGCCTTTTCACCCGAACCTGGATCGACACATCGTAAGAGGCGAAGTTTTCGGGATCGCGCTCGAGGCCATAGATCTCGTAGTAGATGTGCACGGGATCGCCCGATTGGAACTGCCTCGCGGCGTTCGCCCACACCTCGAAGTCCGATCGCCGCCTCGGCTCCTCCACTAGCGGCTTCACATAATCGGCGATCAAGATATCACTAACGCTGAGCGTATCCTCGATGAACCGCTCGACCGTGAACGTGTCCCGCGACGCGGCAGCACGCCAACTGACTTCGTCACGAGTCTCGACCGCCGCCACCAGCGTGCCACCCGGCGGTAGGATCACACGCCAACTCCGATTCTCATCGAGGTCGGACGACTCCGCGTAGGCCACGACTTCGGTCCCGACGCGCCGTATCAGCGTCTCACCAAAATCGTCGAGCAGGAACATGCCCGTCTCGAACTCACCCCTCTCCAGATCGAGGTCCCGCGACAACTCTTCCAGCGGCAGCGCCGCGTGGATCTCGAGCGCGACCTCGTTCATTGTCTCGCCGCGGAAGCGGGCAAGCTGGACCGGCAAGTCCAGCATCTCTGGAATCGACGGGATGTTGTCGTACGTTGACGGCTGCAAGTAGCGATAATTGTCGGCGATGAACTTGTAGTCGCCAGCGAATCGCGCGTTCATGTAGCCGGGCATCTGGCGGAAGATGAAAACCGGCCCGTCCTGGCCGTAGCTCCAAATAATCGATCGCCGGCCCACAGCATACGGGTTGCCCTGCGAGTACGGGCTTGCCCCGAAGCTGGCGATTGAGACTGGCAGGCCGTAGCGAACGTAGATGATGCCCTGATCCGTCTCCCAGCCACGCAGATCGGCCTCCGGCGCCGAGAAACGCAAGTCCGCGTACGCTACGCGTGCCAAATGCTCTAGGTGGCGTTCGTTGGACTCGGTTAGATAGAGCGGGTCGGTCAAACGCCAGAAACGTTCATTGTACTCGGCCCGGGTCTCCTCCTCGAGATCGAGGTACACTTCTGCATCATCGCGCCGCATCACTTCGGCAAGACTCTCGATTTGGGACCGTTCCTCATCTACTAGTCGCGAGAGTCCTTCCTCGAAAGCCTCCGCCGCCTCCTCCTCGCGCCCTGCCACGTGCAGACCCAGACCCAAGTACAGATGGGGCATCGGACGCTCGGTATGAGCCTCCCGAAGCCTACGCCCAATCGCCAGATACTCGCCGAGTCGGTACTCATCCAGCAACTGTCCCATCAGGCGGATCGACGCCCCCACGTGCGCCGGATCGTACCTTATCGCCGCCCGATAGTGCTCGATCATCTCCTCTTTCGTGACCTGGCCCGAGCCCTCGATCGCCGGGGTGCTCTGCATGTAGTCGTTGCCATAGCGAGAGGCACCATCCACACCCATCGCGCCATAAAGCCCCGAGCCCACATCGTCTTGCGGCGGTCCCCGAAGGAGCGGTGAAAAGCGCCGGTGCTCGAGCGACCTGTACCACAACTCCTTGATGTAGCCCAGGTTGAAATGCACGTCCGCCAGGACCTCGGGGTCACCACGTTTCTCGGCCTCCGTGATGGCACGGCCGAACAGCCGCGAGGCATCAACCTTCATATGCTGCTTCATACGAAGGCGAGCCAGTTCCAATAGGTAGCGCGGTTCCGAGGGGCTGAGCCGCAGCGCCTCGAGAAGCGCATCCTCAGCCTCGAGACGATCGCCAAAATCCGTCTCTACGGCGCTCGCTCGTTGCGTGTAGAGGCGACCGATGTAGTAGTAGGTGTCAGCAAGCTTGGGTGCGGCATCGCGGGCCTTCTCGAATTCGGCGAAGGCAAGTACTGTATCGCCCGCGGAGGCATGGGCCAGCCCTTGCTCGATATGCCTCCGGGCAACTTGTTCCTGCGCCCAGCCGGCCTGAGCCGACACGAGCACAAGAGCCGGTAGCAGAAATCGGACGAGTCGCATCACGGCTGCGGTCCTTTGTCGTCAATGTCGAGAACCCGCACATTTTAAAAGTAGGCCAGCGAGCAACAAAGGAAAACCCCGAGTGCGGAGCCCGTTGCAGAACTGCAGGCGCGAGAGCGACTTCGGCATACCAAGCTGCCATGCGACGAGAGCGGCGCACCTGCTCCTGTGGCCACCCGCCATCCTCGGACCTGCCCTTGCTCAACTCGGTGCGGGCGGCCAAGTTAGCCAGCACCCTGTTGGGCCGGCCCAACCTCCACGACAGCACGTTGATAGGAGAGACCACAGCCGTGATAGGGCTTGAAGGAGCGATTCTCGTTCCGGTTCTTATCCTCGGGAGCGCCGCAATCTTATACTACGGGCTCATCTCAGTTCGCTCGCGCCAGGTGGAGAGGCGAGACGCAGAGCAATGATCCGGCAATTGACCCCGCCGGCCTAACCGTCCGGGAGGTGGCATGAACGGTCTATTCGAGCGACTGCGAAGCGAACTCGGCGAGATGCAGGAACAGGGCGTCTACAAGCGGCTGATCCATCTCGATTCACCGCAAGACGCGGTCGTGCGAATCGAGGAAACGGGCGGCGAGGTCATCAACCTCTGCTCGAACAACTACCTCGGTCTTTGCAGTACGCCGGAAGTCGTCTCGGCAGGAGCGGCTGCCTACGACCGTTACGGCGCTGGGACATCATCCGTCCGCTTCATCTGCGGGACCTTCACCCTACACCGCGAACTCGAGACAAAGATCGCCGATTTTCTTGGCCTCGAATCGGCCCTGACATACGTGTCGTGCTGGAACGCCAACACCGGGCTGATGCCGACTTTCCTCGAAGAGCAGGACGCGCTGATATCCGACGAGCTGAACCACGCATCAATCATCGACGGCGTCCGCATGACGCGGGCGAACCGGAAGATCTACGCGCATTCCGACATGAAAGAGTTGGAGCAAGCCCTGAAGGATACCGCGGATGCCAGAAGCCGGTTCATAATCACCGACGGCGTATTCTCCATGGAGGGTGATATCTGCAAGCTGCCGGACATCCTCGAGCTAGCCGAGAGGTACGACGCCGTGCTCGCCGTGGACGATTCACATGCCACAGGAGTACTGGGTCAGACGGGTCGGGGCACCCCAGAGCATTACGGATTGCACGGAGAGGTGCCGGTGGTCACGAGCACGCTGGGCAAAGCGCTGGGCGGTGCCGCAGGCGGCTTCACCGCCGGACCCGCTGAGCTT
This sequence comes from Gemmatimonadota bacterium, assembly GCA_039589375.1. Classification (GTDB taxonomy): domain Bacteria; phylum Gemmatimonadota; class Gemmatimonadetes; order Palauibacterales; family KS3-K002; genus JASFMO01. The sequence continues at coordinate 29,749 of JBDHHL010000002.1, forward strand.
ACCGATTATCTGACGCAACGCTCGAGACCAATGCTATTCTCCAACGCGTTGCCCCCGGCTACAACCGCGCACTCGCTAGCAGCCATAGAGTACCTCGATAGCCACCCGGAACTCATCCAGAAGCTAAAGGGGAACACGACCTACTTCCGAGAGCAGCTTACGGAGGCAGGCTTCAAGCCGATCGAAGGGGATACGCCAATCGTGCCGATCATCATTGGTGAGACGGCGGAGGCCATCAGGTTTAGCAAGATGCTTCTCGACGAGGGCGTATTTGTTATCGGCTTCGGATACCCGGTCGTGCCGCACGGCACGGCGCGAATCCGCTGCCAGGTTTCGGCCGCGCACGAAGTCGAGCATCTGGACGCCGTGCTGGATGCGATGAAGAAGGTGGGCACCAAGCTGGGAATCATCTGACGAGGCCAACATGGTCCGAATCGCACCGAGCATCCTGAGCGCCGACTTCACTCACCTTGGCGAACAGATCGCCGAAGCTGAAGCTGCAGGTGCGGACTGGATACACGTGGACGTGATGGACGGGCATTTCGTGCCGAACATCTCCGTCGGTCCGATGATCGTGGAGGCGGCACGACGCTCCACACAGCTGCCTCTCGACGTCCACCTCATGATCGAAGAGCCGGATCGTTATCTGCACGAATTTGTCAGTGCCGGCGCAAACTGGCTCACCGTCCACCAGGAGACCTGTCAACACCTACATAGAACGGTACAGATAATCAGAGAGCTCGGAGCCCACCCGGGAGTTGCGGTTAACCCGGCCACACCGGTGGAGTCGCTGACCGAGATCCTGCCATTCGTGGACCTGATCCTAGTGATGACTGTGAACCCGGGCTTTGGAGGCCAGGAATTCATCGAGGAATCCTTGGCAAAGATCCGTCGGCTCCAACACCACATAGCTTCCATGGGCGGTCCTGGGCCCGTGATCGAGGTAGACGGAGGCATAGACCCAGAGACGGCGCCAGCGGTGGTGGCCGCCGGAGCCACCGTACTCGTTGCGGGTTCAGCGGTATTCTCCGGCGGCTCGATCAAGGACAATCTGCGAGCCCTCCGCCGCAGCCTGGCTGTGGATGTGTGACTTTCGGGGAACCGAGCCTGGCCAGCCTGCGTTTCTATTGCGATTGGTTGCGGCTGTGATGAGAGCCGCTGACGGTGAACGATAGCTGACCGAGAAGAATGCCCCGATTCGAGTGTACCAGTTGGCCTTGCATCTGTTGTAGCGGCGCCCATGCCGCCGCGCCGCGTTGCACTCGGGAGCGCAGTGATTCGATGAGTTGAGTCTCCCATTGACGAGCACCGAGACGGCCGCGGCCTCGAACAGGACGCGGCCGTTTTCTGTCTACCAGGAGTTAGCGAACCGATGGCGGTCACTACGCGAGACAAGCCCCGAGCAGGCGTCCGAATCGAAACGCCGGCCTACGAGACGCCGGGTGTTGGGGACATACAGGGCCTGGTCGGCAACACCCCGCTCGTGCCGCTCTCGCTTCCCGGCGTAGAGCCTGGAGTCCAAGTCCTCGCCAAGGCTGAGTGGCTCAACCCCGGCGGTTCCGTGAAGGATCGGGCCGCGCGAGCCATCGTACTAGACGCGGAATGGCGCGGCGAACTTCCGGGAAGGCGGCTGCTGGATGCCAGTTCCGGCAACACCGCGATCGCGTATGCCATGCTGGGTGCCGCGCGGGGCTTCCCGGTGACGATTTGTCTGCCGGCCAGCGCGAGCGCAGAGCGGAGGACGCTGCTGCGAGCCTACGGCGCGCAGGTGATCGAGACCGAGCCGCTCGAGGGTTCGGACGGTGCAATCCTCGCGGCGAGGCAGCTAGCGAGCGAGAGGCCCGAACTCTACTTCTACGCCGATCAGTACAACAACCCGGCCAACGCCCGTGCTCACTTCGAGACGACCGGGCCGGAGATCTGGCGCGGGACCCGCGGTGCCGTAACGCACGTGGTGTGCGGCCTGGGAACGAGCGGGACGTTGATGGGTGTGGGCCGTTACCTGAGAACGCACAACCCTGACATCGAGCTGATAGCGGTCCAACCCGACGACGCGTTCCACGGGATCGAGGGCCTCAAGCATCTACCCACGTCCATCGTTCCCGGCATCTTTGATGCGTCGCTGCCCGACCGCACTGTTCGGGTGCGCACGGAGGAGGCATATGCTATGACGCGTCAGCTTGGCCTCGGCCTCGGTTTGCTGGTCGGTCCTTCATCCGGTGCCGCTGCCTTTGCCGCCCGGCAGCTGGCATCGGAGCTTGGCCGAGGTTGCGTCGTGGCGCTCTTCCCGGATGGCGGCGAGCGTTATCTGAGTCTGAACCTCTGGTAGGCATACGATGGGTGAGATCCAGCAACGGAAGGAAGCCACGGTGACCGGCCCTCGTTTGGCACTCAGCCTCGATGTGGCTGCTGTGATCCGTGAGCACGTCGAGGCCGCCTACCCGGAGGAAGCGTGCGGAGGTTTGCTCGGAAACCCCAACGACGAGGGGAGTTGCCAGGTGATGGCCGCCGTACCGATCGAAAACTCCCGCAGCGGCCAGCGGAAGCGGCGCTACTTGATCGGCCCGGAAGATGTGTTGCAGCTAGAGAAAGACGCGGAAGCTGCAGGCCTTGAGGTGATCGGCTACTACCACTCGCATCCCAACGCGCCCCCGCTCCCTTCCGAGTTCGACCGGGAGCACGCCTGGCCATGGTACGCTTACCTGATCATCAGCGTTCATGCAGGGAAGTCAGTCGACGCGCAGGCGTGGAGACTCGCTGAGGATCGTGAGGCTTTCGATCCCGTCCATATCGACCCGACGGTATCACTGACCACAGAGATCGGTAGACAATGAAGACGATATCGATAGTCGTTCCCACTCCGTTGCGGCAGTACACGGACGGCCGCGATACCGTTGACGTGGAGGCATCCACGGTCAGCGAAGCGCTCGCTGCCCTCACAGAACGACACTCGGCTCTGAAGAGCCATCTGTACTCCGAAGACGGGCAGCTGCGGAGTTTCGTGAACATCTACCTAAACGACGAGAATATCCGCTACCTTGAGGGAGAAGGCTTTGCAAGCCTGAAGAGCGGAGACGAGATAAGAATCGTACCTTCTATCGCTGGCGGAGTGACAAAGCTGGAGATGGACCACGTGGAGCTAAGCCCTCAAGAGATCCGGCGCTACGCCCGGCACATCATCATGCCCGAGGTCGGGTTGGAGGGGCAGACGAAACTGAAGGAGGCGCGGGTACTCCTCGTGGGGGCCGGCGGCCTTGGCTCGCCGGCCTCCCTATACCTGGCGGCCGCCGGCGTGGGGACGCTGGGCCTAGTGGATTTCGACGTTGTGGAATACAGCAACCTGCAGCGGCAGGTCATCCATGGCATGGGCGACGTAGGGCGCCCAAAAGTGCACTCGGCGCGCGCCCGGCTCCTGGACATTAGCCCGGAGATCGCGGTCGAGACCCACGAGGTGCGGCTGACATCGGAGAACGCGCTGGAGATACTCGATGGCTACGACATCGTCGTGGATGGCACCGACAATTTCCCAACTCGCTACCTGGTGAACGACGCCTGCGTCTTACTCGGCAAGGCTAACGTCTACGGTTCCATTTTCAGGTTCGAAGGGCAGGCATCCGTATTCTACGCCAAGGATGGGCCATGCTACCGCTGCTTGTTCCGCGAGCCGCCGCCGCCGGGTCTCGTACCGTCATGCGCAGAGGGAGGCGTACTAGGCGTTCTGCCGGGAATCGTCGGCGCCATCCAGGCCAACGAGACGATCAAGCTGATAATCGGTCAAGGCGAGTCGCTGATCGGTCGGCTGCTGCTATTCGATGCTCTGCGCATGAGTTTCCGGGAACTACGCTTGCGCAAGGACCCGGACTGCCCAATCTGCGGTCAGCAGGCTACGATTCGGCAGTTGATAGACTACGAGGCGTTCTGCGGCGTCGGCGCTGCCCAGCAGGAGCAGGCGACAGCCGATGGCGTAGTACCGGCAATCACGGCCTCCGAACTCAAGACACGACTCGACGCCAACGATGTGATTCGAGTAATCGACGTTCGCGAGCCGTACGAGTTGAAGATCTGCAGCCTCGAAACGGCTGAGCCGATCCCATTTCGTGCCGTACCCGACCGAGTGTCGGAGCTGAGTACCGCCGAGGATATCGTCGTGATCTGCCGTAGCGGGCGGCGCAGCGCTGATGTCGTTCGCTACCTTCGGGAAAAGGGCTACACCAAGGTCTACAACCTGAAGGGAGGTTTGCTGGCGTGGTCGGACGAAGTGGACCCATCGATGCACAGGTACTAAGGAAGACAGACTAGAGACACGTGCCGCATTCGTATTTTTCGGGCGAGCCACTGGTACTCGCGCACCGTGGGGCCTCCGGCTACGCGCCGGATCACACGCTTCCAGCCCTGGAAATGGCGTTCGAGCAGGGGGCAGATGCCATCGAGGTCGACGTCCATCTTTCGCGCGACGGACACCCCGTCCTTCACCACGGCGGCGATCTTTCTGAGAACACGGAAGGGCGAGGTCCCGTCAACGAGTACACGCTGGACCAATTGCGGCAGTTTGACGCCGGGTACCTCTTCTCGAGCGACGACGGCACCAGCTACCCTTACCGAGGGAAAGGGCAGCAGATCACTACACTGGCCGAAGCCCTTACGACTTTCCCACAGGCCCGTTTCAACCTGGACGTCAAGGAACGACGTGCCGCCCGGCCGACCCGTGAACTGATCGACCGACACGGAGCGGGCGACCGCGTTCTGATCGCATCATGGTACTCGTGGCAGCGAGCCCCCGCGCTTCGCGGCTATCCCGGCCCTTGTAGCATCACCATGGACCAGATGCTCCCTTTCCTGCTACTTCACTGGACTCGGCTCGACGGCCTTTGGGACGCGCGTATCGACGCCATGCAGCTACCCGAACGACAGTGGGGCTTACGCGTGGTGACGCCCAGGCTAATCGAGCGTGCTCACCGGCTGGGCATGCGCGTCCACGTCTGGACGGTAGATGAAGAGGCCGACATGGACAGGTTGCTCGACTGGGGCGTAGACGGCATCATCACCAATAAGCCCGACTTGGCCGTCAAGGCCCGGGCACGCCACCTTGGACAACCACGAGAGATCAACGCCTAGAAGCTAGGGTGCCGTATGGACTACTCAACCTATAGGTTCGTGCGTGGCAGGGTGCTGCTTCGCGTTATGTGGATCCCCATCATATTGAGCCTGATGGTGACAGAGACATTTGCCCAAAACGACCGTCCGCGAGCACGGGAATTAGGCATCGCGCCCGGCATTTTTCAGCCCGGTGACTACAACGCGATCACCGACGTCTCGGGGGTGCGCGTTGGCCAGACCACGGTCTGGGAAGGTGACTCGATCCGAACCGGTGTTACCGTAATCCTCCCCCACGATGGCAACATTTTCCGCGAACGCGTCCCGGCGGCCATGTACGTTGCCAACGGTTTCGGCAAGCTTCTCGGCATAACGCAGGTACAGGAACTCGGCGAGCTCGAGACGCCCATCGCGCTGACCTGCACCCTCTGCGTGTGGCGCGTGGCCGATGCCATGGTGGAGTACCTTCTGGCCCAGAAGGGAATGGAGGGCGTGCGCTCGATCAACCCGGTCGTCGGCGAAACAAACGACGGCTACCTCAACGATATCCGCGTGCGGCCGATCCGCCCGGAGCACGTAGTGAGCGCCCTCGAATCCGCCGCGAGCGGCCCGGTCGCCGAAGGCGCGGTGGGAGCAGGAACCGGTACCCAGGCTTTCGGCTGGAAAGGGGGAATCGGTACAAGCTCGCGTCTCCTTCCCGATGGACTGGGTGGGTGGACCGTCGGTGTGCTTGTGCAGTCGAACTTCGGCGGAGTCCTCCAGATGCTCGGTGCGCCCATAGGGATCGAGCTGGGCCGGTACATGTACCGCAGTCAAGTCGAAGGCACAGGAGGAGAAGACGGAGACGACGGAGACGGCTCGATAATGGTCGTTGTTGCGACGGATGCACCGCTGTCACATCGCAATATCGAGCGTCTCGCCTCGCGCGCCGTTCTTGGGCTCGCCCGTACGGGAGCACCCGGCTCGAACGGAAGCGGGGACTACGTTATCGCCTTCTCCAACGCCTCGTCCGTCAGACGCCAGCCCGGGATCCGGGAGCCCATAACGGTAAGCGACCTTCCCAATGACGCTATGACAGCTCTTTTCCAGGCGGCCGTGGAGGCGACGGAAGAAGCTGTCTATAATTCGCTGTTCAAAGCCGTGACGGTAAGTGGCCACCACGGAACGACCGAGGCATTACCAATCGACAAGACAATCGAGATACTCGCCAGGCATGGCTTGCCGAGGAGATAGAGCATGGCAGGGACTCCGGAAGACCAACCGTCCGGCAGCGACCGCCGGAGCAACTTCGAGCTCAGGGAACGGCTGGACGAAATCATAGCCATGGCTAGAAAGCTGAGCCAGGACGGCACCACCATGTCCCGGGAAGAGCTCGATAGTGTTCGCGCGCGGATCGAGTGGCTGGCTGAGGAGATCTGGGGAGCCGCAGTCTACGGGCCGCTGGAGTAGCTGCCAGTAAGAACGCCGCCGAGCGCTGTTACGGCACGTCGACGGTTGAGTTGAACTCGCTGCTCAGCAAAGCATCCCGGACAGCCTTGCAGATCTCTATGCCAGAGAGGGTCTGGGCTTCTTGTGTAGCAGCTCCCAGGTGCGGAACCGCCAGCACATTGTCCAACTTCAGCAAGGGATGATCCAGAGGAGGGGGCTCCTGCTCGAAGACATCGAGCGCGGCACCGGCTAGCCTCTTCTCCTCGAGCGCTGCAACGAGCGCGGCCTCATCCACTACCCCGCCACGAGCCGCGTTGACGAGATAGGCGCTCGGCTTCATCAGCGCCAGTTCCTCGGCCCCAAGCAGCCCGTGGGTCTCCTCGGTGAGCGGCGTATGGATCGAGACGACGTCGGCTCGGCCCAGAAGAGTCGATAGCGCGGCCAACTCGGCGCCCATCTCCTCCGCGCGTTCCCGGGACAGATAGGGGTCGTACACAAGGACATGCATCCCCAACGCCTTCGCACGCCGGGCCACCTCCGAGCCGATCCGCCCGGCACCTACCAGACCCAACGTCTTACGATGCAGCTCGCCCCCCCTGAAGCGAACTCGCTCCCACTCGCCGCGCCTGAGAGACGCGCTTGCCTGTGCGATGTGGCGCACAAGAGCGAGCATGAGGCCCAGGGTGAACTCGGCAGCCGAGATGATGTTGCCACCCGGAGAGTTGAGCACCGCAATCCCAAGCCGATTGGCGACTTCCACGTCGATGTTGTCGATGCCTACGCCGGCACGCCCGATGACCTTCAGCCGCCCAGCCGCTGACAGGACCTCTTCCGTGACCCGCCGTGCGGCTTCGGACGATGATGGCGTCGTAGTCGCCGATGATCGGAATCAGTTCACTAGGGCTGATGGTGGGTCGCTCGTCGACAACTATCCCCTCGGAAGCCCGCAGGATCTCAATGCCATCCGGTGTTATGGCATCGGCAAGCAGAACACGGAACGTGCGATCGACTTCTGCCATCTCGGTGTCGCCTTCACTCCTTCATGATGAGCTCGATCTGTTCCAGCAAAGCCTCGAGCTCGTCCAATGTATGGTCGCCCATGTGGCCGATCCGGAAGGTCCGCTCCTTCAGTCTCCCGTATCCCGATGCGATCGTGAAGCCGCGTTCCGCCAGCTTCCGAGTGATCTCGACTCCGCTAAGCTCGTCGGGCAGCTGTACGCAAGTGACGGACGGCGAACGGCGGCCTTCGGCTGCCAGCACCCGCAACTCGATGCCGTGCCGCTCCTGCATTTCATCGACCCAACGCCACGTGCGCTCCGCCATCGCTTCATGTCTAGCCCAACGGGCATCGAGTCCTTCCGCCTCGATGCGCGCCAGCTGTTCATCGAGAGCGTAGAGTAGAGAGACGGCAGGCGTGTTCGACGTTTGGTTGTTGGCGGCAGCGTTCTCTAGGGCGTCGAAGTCAAAGTAAAGGCCGCGACCCGACACATCCAATGACCGCTCGTAGGCGCGCTGCGATGCGACTCCGAAGGCAAGCCCCGGTGGCAAAGCCATGCCCTTTTGGGAACCGGTCAGGGCGAAATCAAGGCCCCAGCCATCCACTTCCACCGGCGTAGCCCCCACGGACGTCACGCAGTCCACAAGCACAAGAGTATCAGGCGCGACCTGGCGGATCGCCTCGGCGATGGCCTCTATCGAATTCAACACACCGGTCGAGGTCTCGGAATGCACTACCGTTACCACGTCATACTCGCGCCGATCCAGCGCGTCGACGAGAGTCTCCGGCTCGTTCGATTCTCCCGGCTCGACGTCGAGCCGGTCGGCCTCTCTGCCGCAAGCGACGGCAATCTTGTAGAACCGCTCGCTGAAGGCGCCGCACACCATGGACAGCACCGTCCGCGGCGCACAGTTGCGGATAGCCGCCTCCATAAGGCCGGTGGCCGATGAGGTAGAGACATATACCGGGCGCTCCGTCCCAAACAGCCGGCGCAGTCGCGGGGAGACGCGTCCCATCAACGCCTCCATGTCCGCACCGCGATGACCGATGACTGGGCGCAGCATCGCCCTCAGCAATTCGGGCCTCACCTCGGTGGGGCCCGGGAGAAAGTATCTGCCGAACTCTGACATTATCCTGAAGCTGGACTGAGTCGCTAGCGAAGCCGTGCGGGACCAGGCCGGTTCGCCCTTCCCCGCGGTTCACACCGTATCTAGATTATCGCCCGTTTCCAACACAATGCAACAGCGAACGAAAGCGGTAACCGGCCAATGAGCAAGAAGCAGAACCAGAAGCAGGGCGCTGAGCGAAACAAATGCCCCGGCTGCGGGACGCGGGTCGACGCAACCGACAAGTTCTGTCGCCAGTGCGGCGTGCCACTCGCCGCCGGAGCCAAGGCGAACGGTGGGATGCGAGGGCTGATCGGGCTACGAGGCTTCGGCCTGGCCATCCTCGCGCTCGCGGTATTCTACGCCGTGCTGCAGTACGGGGGCGGCGGATCGACGGAGTCCGATCAGGCGCCCGCACAGCGCATCTCCATTTCAGAACTCGGTCGCGGTAGCCCGACCGCTTCCCCGAACCCGCGGCTGGCAGCCGATCAGCTGTTCAATGAAGCGCTGACCGCCTACGAGAGCGGCGACAGCGCGGGCGCGGCACAGTTCATACCCATGGCTTTGAGCGAGTATCGCGGCCTCGCCGACCTCGACTTGGACGCCCGATACCATGTGGCGCTACTCGAGCTCGCGGCGAGTCAACCGCGATCAGCGCTCGCGCAGGCAGACACGATGCTCGCTCAGGTCCCCAACCATCTCTTCGGATTGCTGGTCGCCGCCCGCGCTCACGACTTGCTGGGCCAACCCGAACAAGCAGCGGACTACTATCAGCTGTTCCTAGACGCGTACACGCCGGACGTGGCGGCATCGCGCCAAGAGTACCTCGATCATGGCCGCGCGCTACCGGCGCGCCAGCAGATGGCCCTCGAATACCTGCGGGCTCAGGGACGCAATCCGTAGGCCCGGTAGAGACTCAAGTCGCGTGAGGTGATCATGAAGTCGCACACAGACTACAGAACGTTCAACACCAGGAAGCCTCAGGAGATCATCCACATTACACCGTGGGTGGAGGAGGAAGTGGCGAAGAGCGGTATCGAGGAGGGTCTCTGCCTGGTGAGCGCGATGCACATCACCGCGTCCGTGTTCGTCAACGACAACGAGTCAGGTCTTCACCAAGACATCCTGGACTGGCTGGAGGGAGACCTCGCGCCCTGGCACGGACACCCGGCTCGCGGCGACGACTACCTGCACAACCGAACAGGAGAAGACAACGGCGCGGCGCACCTGCGCAACCTGACGGTTGGGCACGAGGTCACGATCCCCGTGACCAGGGGCAGGCTCGACCTCGGACCCTGGCAGCGCGTCTTCTACGGTGAGTGGGACGGCGGGAGGCCGAAGCGCGTCGTCTTGAAGATCATCGGCGAATGAGAAGTGGAAAAGCGAGCTTCAACGCCGAAGTCGGTCTTTCCCAATCCTCTTGACCGTCCTACATTTACGCCGTCATGATTAGAGATCGCATCAACGAGCGCACCGTTATGCTCCGGGACTGGCTTTATCCCGAGAGGATCAATCCCGGTCACCGCGTTCGCTGCCAGTTGCCCGGGTGCCACGCAGTACTCGGGCGGAGCGGTCATCATTTGCGCTTTCGATCTCTACGGCGTAGCGATGCAGCACTGCCGCCGGAATGGGTGGGTTGGCACTGCAACCGCTGCGGTCACCTGAACGTCTACTGCCCGATCGGCTAGCCCGGCCCCGGCCAGGGCGTTGATCCTCCAAGCACAGCAGACTCATCAGGGGCGGGCAGCGCAGGCCCGTCCACCTCGCGGCAGTTATCGATAGACCAGACGCCAACACAGAAGGCGATTTCTATGCTCTCTGAATCGCTGAAAGGGCCGCTCAACCTGCGCCGGGCATTGCTGCTGTCGGCGGGCGTTCTACTGACTACCGGTACCGCGTTCGCTCAGGAGAAGCGGCCGATTCGAGCGAATGACCTCTACAGAATCCGCTCGGCCAGCGACGTCGTCTTCTCACCGGACGGCGAGCGTGTCGCCTATGTGGTTACTCAGATCGATTCCGCCGACAACACGTACTACGGCCACATATGGGTAGCGGACTCGCGGCAAGGAGATACGCGCCAGCACACGCGCGGCAAGGTCCGCGACCGTAGCCCGGCATGGTCTCCGTCCGGGTCGAGCATAGCCTTCGTATCCGATCGCGGAGGCAATGGCCCCCAGATCTACATCCTCCCAATCGACGGTGGTGAGGCATGGCCTCTCACCGATATGAAGAACGGGGCCTTCGATCCCGTATGGTCGCCCGACGGCGACCATTTGCTCTTCACCTCCGAGTTGTCCACAAGGGAGTTAGAAGAAGGCGAGGGAGAGCAAGCTGGTAGCGTAGTATCCGGCGGGGCTGCGATCGCGACCGACACGGCGATGTGGGGCTCGATGGCAGCCATCCGGAATTGGTTGGCCAGAAACGCCGCCGCCGAAGAGCCGGCGGTCATTACTCGACTGGATTTCCTGGGTGAGCGACAACTGCTGCCGATCGAGACTTGGGCGCACATTTATCTGATAGGTCTCGAGGACAGAAAGCCGCGACGCCTCACCGACGGCAACTATGACTTCTACGATCCCGCTTTCTCGCCGGACGGTGACAGCATCGCCTTTGTCGCCCGCATCACCGAGGGGATACACCCGGACTACTCGCTGAAGAGCGACCTGTTTGTGATGGATCTGGCGTCGGGTGAGCGGCGGAGAATCGACATACCGGACTACGCCATCTCGGCACCCTCATGGTCGCCCGACGGGAGCAGCATCGCCTTCAGCGCTCGCGATACCGCCGACCGCTCCTCTGCCCATACGCAGGTCGGTCGCATCGGTAGCAGCGAGAGCGCCAGCGTGGCCGGAGTCACCTGGTTGACTAGCCCACTCGATCGTAGCGCCCGCCAGTTCCGCTGGGCTCCAGACGGACGATCTGTTTACTTCACCGCCGGCGTTCACGGCACCGCCCCGATCTACCGGGCGAGATTGGACAACGGCGAGATACGCCAGGTCGTCTCCGGAGAGCGCGGCGTGCTCAGCTTCGACATCGCGGCCAAGACTCTGGCCTACGTGACTACCGAGCCGGCAAACCCGTCCGAGGTCTACGTGGCCGAAACCAGCGGTGACGACGAGAGGCGGCTGACCGACCTCAACACCGACTGGTTGGCGGCGGTGCACGTGCAGCGCTACGAAGGGTTCTACTACCGCAGCTTCGACGGCCGCCGCATTCAGGGCTGGCTCATCAGGCCGGTGGGATACGATCCGGAATCGAAGTCCCCGCTGGCGCTCGAGATCCACGGAGGTCCGCATGCGATGTGGGGGCCAGGCGAGCCCACCATGTGGCACGAGTTCCAGCTCCTGTCAGCCAACGGCTATTTCGTGCTATTCACCAACCCTAGGGGAAGCGGTGGCTACGGCCACGACTTCAAGCACGTGATTCGGCGAGCTTGGGGTGATGGGCCGATGCGTGATGTGCTGACGGCGGTAGACACGGTGGTCCAGCGCGGTCTGGTGGATGAGGACCGCATGGTAGTCACTGGCGGCAGCTACGCCGGCTACCTCACCGCCTATCTCGTCGGCCATGACCACCGTTTCAAAGCGGCCGTGGCGCAGAGGGGCGTGTATGACCTCGCCACTTTCTTCGGCGAAGGCAACGCGTGGCGGCTGATACCGTGGGAGTTCGATGCCTATCCCTGGGAGGACCATGAGGTTCTGCGCCGGGAATCGCCTATCACCTACGCGCAGAACATTCAAACTCCCTTGCTGATCATGCATTCCGACCGCGACTTGCGCACGGGCGTATCGCAATCGGAGATGCTCTACCGCACGCTAAAGGTGCTGCAGAAACCGGTCGAATACATCCGCTATCCCCGCGAAGGCCACGACTTGTCGCGCAGCGGTGAGCCTTTGCTCAGAGTCGACCGGCTGCTGCGGATACTGGAGTTCTTCGACCGTTACATCGGTCTCGGAGAATAGCGGCGCTTGAAGGCTGGGTTCAAGACGCCCGCGTTCGGGCAGCGTATCACCGCGCTGTCCCCATAGGGGATCATGCGCAGGCGAGTCCGTGCTCGCCGAGATACTCTGCGATGAACTCTAGGGTCACCGCGCCCGAGTGAAGCAGCGAGCCCAGCAGCACGGCATCGGCGTTGCCAATCATCAACGCATCCAGCAGATCCTCGACACCTCCAGGCGTACCGGCGGCGACCACGGGCCTGGTAACAGCCGAACTCACAGCGCCAAGCAAGTCGAGGTCGTAAGGGGTGCCCTGGGGATCGCCGCCGAGAGGTTCGACGATCAACTCGCCAGCGCCCTGCGCTTCCGCGACTTTGGCCCATGTGACAGGATCCCACTCCGTGGCCGCGCCGTGCGGACCTTCGTATACACGCCAGATTTCACCCTCGCGGCGCGCCGCTATGAAGACGGAAACCGACTCCGATCCGAGGTGACCGGTCAACGCGGCAATGAAATCAGGGTCGGCCAGCCCCATGGCCTGTACAGCAACCCGGGTGACGCCGGCAGTCAGGAACACCTCGGCCTGTGCTACGGTGGCCGGTTCTGTACCTATCGTGACGGGTAGTCGGACGGCAGGCGCCAATTCTCGAGCCAGGGGGATCAACATGTCGGGCGGTGAGGCGCGGCCATCGATCAGTAGTTCCCTGGCCCCGGCTTCCGCATAGGCCACGGCCGCTTCCACCGGGTCGGCGCCCCGTTCCGTCTTCCGTGGCCCGACGCGCTCGACCAAGCTTCCGGCCGCGTCTGTGGAGAGAACAGGTATGACCCTCTTGCTGATCAGTGGGGCTATTCCTCATCCACGGGTTCGGCAGCGAACGGGACGTTCTTCCGGATGCGGTGGCTGAACAACGTGATCTCGGTGAATCCTGCTTGCTGGAGCAGAGACTCACCCTCTTCCCAGCCTTGATCGAAGCTGGCGGGAACGTGACTGTCCGTTCCGATGGTCATCGTCGCTACGTGGGCCTCCTTCGCCAACTTCAGAATTCCGAGACCGGGATACGGTTCGCCCGGGGCTTGAACGACTCCGGACGTATTCACCTCGAGTCCCAGGCCCTTGCTCACCAACTTCTCGACGATGCTCCCGATTTGTGACTCGAACGGCTCAACGTCAAAAGGCCCGTAGTACTTCACGCCGAAGCGCTTCACCAGGTCGATATGGGCCAGCACGTCGAAGTTCCCCCAGTCGAGCGCCTCTTCTACCGCCTCGAAATAGCCACCGTAGGCCTCCGACGCTTCGCGATCCTTGAAGTAGTGGCCTACGGAGAATCCTCCGGAAACTTGCTCCCCACGCACGACATGGACCGCGCCGATGATGAGATCGAAGTCCACAGAGTCGACAAGCGCATCGAGCGTCTCGACCCATTCCGGTCTGTATTCAAGTTCGCCGCCGAGCAGTATGCGAAGCTCGGGATACTCCGGCTGTAGCCGCTCGATCTCGTGTTGGAGCTGCTCGAATCGCTGGCGCGCTTCGACGAGATCGAGGATCCAGTCTCCCTTGTCGGCATCCAGCGTCTCGGCGTGGTTCGTGAAACAGATCTCCTCGAAGCCGAGGGCGACGGCAGTACGACAGACTTCCTCAGTGCCGCCACGTCCATCGGCCGAGTACTGGTTGTGTAAGTGGTAGTTGACTCGCACGGTTCGCCTCATCTGACGACTGCGATCGCCATGCCGTCGCGGGTCGGTACGACGATCGATGTGAAACGCCCGCCGGCCAGCCGGCGATTGAACTCCCTGATCCCCAACACGTCCGGGTCCGTCGCATCGCTCTTCAGGACTCGTCCCTTTTGGAACGCGTTGTCGGCGACCACCAGGCCACCAGGCCGTACATTGGTGGCGCACCACTCCAAATAGAGCGGATAGCTCTGCTTATCCGCATCAATGAAGACAGCGTCGAACGGCCCTTCCTCCGCTATCTCAGGTAGGAGCTCAGCTGCGGCGCCTACCCGAACGTCCACGCGGTCCGCAAGGCCGGCCCGCTCGATGAACCGGCGCGCCAACTCCGCTCGACCCGGTTCTCGCTCCAAAGTGATCAACAGGCCATCCTCCGGCAGAGCGCGAGCCATCCAGATGGCGCTGTATCCGCCCAGCGTCCCCAACTCCACGACCCTGAGAGCGCCGACGGCACGTAGCAGTACCTGGAGCAGTCTCCCTTCATCCGCGTCGATACTGATCTGCGGCAGGCCCGCATCGACGGCCTCTCGTCGCAGCCGGGCCAGCACGTCATCCTCAGGCGCGAAGAGATCCGCGACATAGCGAATACACGCTTCTCGATTTCGTTCATCCATAGCTGCTTGGGCCCACGCTCACCCGGGGGCCTAGCGCTCAGGCAAGCAGCGCTACCGGGCTCCCGATGCCGATCCGGCGTCTCCTGTCACCCGCCTGGCCGCCCGGACCCACACCCTGACTTTCGGTTGCGTTGCCACTCGCGGTCGCAAGGTTAAACCACGCAATCGCTCGCCCAACCTGTTCGGGTCCGAGGCGGCGAGATCTGCGACCGATTCGACGCCCACTCGCCAAAGCAGCTGCGCGTTGGCCGTGCCGATCCCACGGAGCGTCGATAGTCGAGCCGCAGCAACCCACTTCTCTGCGTCAGCGAGCGAAGACTCGGTCGCCTCGGCCACCGCTTGCGGTTCGGCCCGGGCAAGCGCGAAGACGTCACGGTAGCGGGTCGTGGCCAGGCGCTCCATAGTGGAGGACTCCACCACCCACAGCCCCTCAAGCTGCGGCCTGACCGAGTCGGTGTTCCAGCGGTCCATGCCGAACAGGGCAGCGAGCGAAAAGACAGCCGCAGCAGCCGCCGCCGCCATAGCGCGACGGGGCTGGACCCTCAGAGCGCCTGGCGAGCCGACATTCTCAGCAACAGCGACACGCACCATAACGAGCGACTGGTAGACCACGAAGCAGTCCAGCGCGAACACCGGAAAACCGAAAAAACCCAGAAGTGGCATCTCGAACAACTTGAAGTTCTCGAAGCCTGGAACGGTGTAGATCCATTTGCTCCGCGATTCGATGTTGTACAGCTCCCATAGGAAGCCAATCATCAGACCGCCGGCCAGGAAGCGGAGCAGTCGTCCCGGCCGTCCAGCCGACAGGTCACCTATGAGGCTGCGGCCAGGATCGCGCCGGTAGTTCAAAGGCTCGAGCAGCAGCGTCAGGGCACCCCAGATCATCGGGAAGAACAGCCGCGGCCACGCAAGGCTCAAGCCAGCGAAGACGATACCGGCGATGAAGATGCCGACAAGCAACCGACGGCTTGTATGAAACGTCGGCCAGCGAAGCATCTCGAACCTGTTGCCCACGGCCAGCAACCGCTCCGCAACGAAAATCGCGGGAAGGACCGTCATGAACGAAATCGTGGTCCCGAGCCAACGCAGCGGACGCTCCGGCGGCAGGAACACGTAGTACCAATTCGCGACTCTGATGTTGACGACCTCGAAGAAGAACCAAAGAACAGCAGACCACCCAAGTAGCGAAAAGGCAAAGCGAGGGCGTGAAACGATGTAATAGCGGCCGCTGATAGTCGCCTGGACCGCATCGAGTACTAGGATCGTCGGGTACCACGCGGAGACGTAGTACCAATTGATGAATGGCTCGACCTCCCTCAGCATCAACGCCGTGGCGGCGGCAAAGAAGGCCAAAGCAGGTACCGCGATCAACCACGGCCGCGGGCGCAGTTTGTCCGGTGGATCCCTATCCTGCTGGCCTTCCAGCCAACGTCCCTGCGTGGCGATCATCGAGCCGGCGTCGGCCCGTCGAGCCGCTCGTGCAGGCCGGCAAGCTCGGGAGCTGCATAGGTCACGCGGCCGCCGACGATCGTGGCGAGGACGCGGACGTCCTTGATCTCTGCTGGATCGATGTTCACCAGGTTGCGATCGAGAATCGTAAAGTCGGCCATCTTGCTCACTCGCATACTGCCCTTTTCGTGTTCTTCACCAGCAGCAAATGCGTTGTTGATCGTGTAGGCCTGGATGGCCGTCTCAACGTCAATCCGCTCCTCGGGGAACCAACCTTCTTCCGGCTCTCCCTCCAGAGTCTGCCGCGTAACGGCAGCGTATATGCCCAGAAGCGGTTTTGCCGGGTACCACGCAGCGTTGGTGCCGGGCCAATCAGAGCCGAAGGACAAGACGGCTCCTCCTTCCATCAGCGACTTGAACGCATAGGCTCCCTTGCAGCGCTCGTGGCCGATTCGCTCCTCCATCCAACGCATGTCATCTATGGCGTGGTAGGGCTGCACTTCAGCCACGACCCCCAACTGGCCGAAGCGCTCGAAATCGTCTTCCTCCACCACCTGCGCATGGATCATCCGAAAGCGGCGTTCGCCGGGGCCATTCCGCTCGATCGCCATTTCGAACCAATCGAGCAGAGTGTCCACTGCCAAGTCGCCGATGGCGTGGACTTGCGGAATCAGGCCTACGGAATCAGCGGCGCGTATGAGCTCGGCCATGCCGGGCGGCTCCAGCACCATGGTACGCCAGATACCCCTGTTATCGGGTTGGTGGTCGTACGGCTCCCGAAAGCGGGCGCCAGAGTTCCCCATAATGCCGTCGACGAAGCCCTTGAGCCCTCCGATCTTCAGATACTCGTCACCGTACCCGGAGCGGATGCCAATTGCCGCCAGGTGCGACCAGTTGTCGAGGGTCGGGCGAGTGTAGACACGAACGGTCAATTCGTTCCTATCCAGCAAATACTGAAACACCCGCATCTGATGCGACCGCGTGATATCGTGAATGCCGGTCACACCGTTCTCGGCCAAGCGCTGCAAAGCCACCCTGGCCTCGAGCACCCTCTGCTCGAACGACTTTGGAGGTATGGCCCGCCTGACAATATCGACCGCTGTGCCCGTGAGGATGCCGGTCGCCTCTCCCGTACCGGGGTCACGCTCGATAGTGCCGCCAGCTAGATCCGCCGTGTTACGCGTAATCCCGGCCCGCTCCAGAGCCACCGCGTTAGCCAGGTGCTCGCCGCGATCCCAGCGGCTGAGGAGCACAGGTGTCTCCGGCGTTAGGGGGTCGATCATGCTTCGATGTGGCTTGAAGCGCCCCCCACCGGCTGCTTCCTCCTCCCGGCCGGTTGAGCCCATGGCCCACTCCTCGTACGCGCCCCAGTCTCCTCCCAGAATCCAGGCGCCCTCCGGTAGCCGGTCGCGGGCTCCCTCGACTCGCTCCGCTAGTGTCGCCGCGTCGGAGACATCGAGGAGGTTGATACCGAGCAGGAGCTGAGCAGCGTAGTCGAAATGCGTGTGGTTATCGATGAACCCAGGGACGACGAAAGCGCCGCCCAGGTCGATCATCGCCGTGCCGGCCCCACGATAATCGGCTAGCTCGTCCCGACTACCGACCGCCAGAATCCGGCCGGCGCGTATGGCCACACCTTCGGCCAGCGGATGTTCAGGCTCCACGGTATAGAAGTCGCCGCCGACGAGTATCATGTCCGCCGTGGCGCGCGTCGTCCCCGAGCGGCAGGTCGCCTGTACACCGATCAGCACCGCAGCTACGGCAACGGCCATTAGCAACATGGAGTTACGCATGGGCAGCTTCCTGCGAAGGGTTGTAGGCACGGTTATCGGCAGATAATGTAGGCTCAAATTAGACTCTCAAAAGGGGAAGCACCATGAGACGAAGGACGTTCTTGAGATGGGCCGGCGCTGTTGGCACAGCCACAATGCTGCCCGGAACGCGACTGCGAGCAGCAGCCGCAGGCTCGATCGAGCAACCTCGTGGTGACCAAGGGATCGATCCGCTTCCGGACTCCGTGTACCGGGATCGGACCAACAGAGCTCTGGATTTGATGTCCGACCACGGACTCACGGCTCTGTTCAGCGAGCCTGCCACAAACTTCTCGTACCTGCAGGGGGCCAGCTTCGGCCGCAGCGAACGGTTGTTGGCACTGGTAGTCCGCAAGCACGGTGGGCCCCTCATCGTCGCCCCGAGTTTCGAGGTCGAGCGCGTCGAGCAAGCGATCGGGTCGCGCGCCAAAGTAGCGGGCTGGCAGGAACACGAAAGCCCGCACGACCTGGTGGCCAGTATCCTAGCTCCGGCGGGTCCTGGCCGCATCGGGATCGAGCCGAGCACACGCTACGGAGTTGCGCGTCGACTGCAGGATGCAATGCCGGACTGGGAGTTCGTGGACGCTACAGACCTGTTCACGCATTTGCGAATCATCAAGTCCGAAGCGGAACTCGCCCTGATTCGCCGGGCCGTATCCATCACCGAAATCTCCATCGCCGCGACGTTCGCCAGCCTCGAGGCCGGCGTCTCCGAGCGAGAGGTGGCCAGATACCTGAGCGAGCAGATGAGCGGGCACGGTGCTCGAGGCGGGGGCCTCGTCCAGTTCGGCCCCAACAGCGCGCTGCCGCACGGCGGTCCCGGTAGCGTTCGCCTGGAGCACGGGATGCCGGTCCTTATCGACGGCGGATGCCGCGTACACGGCTACACGTCGGACATCACGCGAATGCGTTTCTTCGGCGACGAACCCTCACCCCAGCATCGTGAGGTCTTCAACACCGTGTTATCGGCCCAGAGCGCGGCATACGAAGCAGGACGTCCGGGCATGGAGTTCCAGGACCTCGATCGGATCGGGCGCACCGTCATCGATTCGGCGGGCTACGGCGAGTACTTCACCCACCGATTGGGCCACGGTATGGGAATGGACGGTCACGAACCGCCGTACCTAGTGAAGGGCAACCGTCGAAGGCTGGAACCCGGAATGGTGTTCACGATCGAGCCCGGGATCTACTTGCCGGGTCGGTGGGGCGTTCGCATCGAAGACGATTTCGTTGTTCGGGAAGGCGGGCTGGAGCCCCTCAGCACACGCGTCTCCCATATGTGAGTAGCTTGGCGCCGCTTCCTTGACTGACCGCAGCCGGTTCGAGATATTCGCCGCGGCCCCAGAACGGACATCCACCAGAGCGAACGAAATGAAGTTTCAGCTGACGACACACCTCACGCCCGAGGAAGTCATTCAAAAGGCCGAAGACTACTACGGCGAGCACACCGGCCTCGAGGTGCAGGAACGCGGAGACAACCGGCTGAAGTACTCGGGGACTATCGGCATCGCCGAGGTTTCAGCCTACTGCGACCACGGCCATACCACGGTACAGGTGGAGACTGACCGCGGAGTCGGATTCGATGTCACGGATCGGGCGCTGCGGTTCCTGTATTCGATCCCGCACGTTTAGGTGCGGACGTGGACGCGGGCGCTGGCGAGACGATGACGATGGCGATGGTGAGATTTCGATCGTCTTTGACCTAGGCATCGGCTTATTCGACACCGAGGACTACGAGATGACTGAAGGCAAACTAAGGATTCGGGTAACCCTACCCGACCTCTGGCGCGAGCAGAAGATGGAGTTCGCGTCCGATACTTCCGTGGCGACGATCAAGGAACAGGCGCTGCCTGCACTCCTGCGTCGGAGCGAAGTGGACCCCGCCAGCTACTACGTCGAGTACTTCGAGAAGGAGATCGAAGACGAATCGCGCACCCTGTCCGACCTCGAGGTCTCGGCCGGTGACGTGATCTCGCTAAGGCCCTACGATATGGACCATCCGGCGCCGTTCAACGGGTAGGCAAGCGGCCCCAGCCGCGGGACGTGGCTAGCGGCGCCTACGCCCCTGTATGCTTGACGCGAGGGAATGTGGGAGCGCTTTCATCACCCATGCCATCAGACGCCACCGTTTTGTGACATAGACGTGCCGCTTCCGCTTGCGGATTGCCCCGAGGATCTGCAGCGCAGCCTTCTCAACCGGAGCCACCCAAAACGTGTCCAGCCGGCCCTCGGTCATCGGCGTGTCGACAAACCCGGGTTTCACATCTGTCACCCGCACGTCGACCCCGAGCCGGTCAGCCTGGAACTGCAAAGCCTCTAGATAAGTGGAATCGAAAGCCTTCGAACTGCTGTAGGCCGTAGTGATGCCGCGCAGGGCAGAGATGGAGGAGATCCCGACGATGTGCCCCGAACCGCGCTCAACAAAGTACTCCATCGCCGTTCGAGCCATCGCGGCGAAGCCGACAACGTTGACCGAGATGATCTCCAACTCTTCCTCCCAGCTCGGTTTCGATGAGCCGACACCCGAGTTGATGACAATGAGTTCGACATCGCCCATCTCATCGATGAGTTCCGTCAGAGACTGCCGGGCTTCCTCTGGCCGTGTCAGATCCATCTGCTTGACATAGGCGCGCGTGGGAAGTTGACCCTGAAGTTCCTCCATCGCCTCCAGCTTTCTACCGGTCAGGCCGACCTCGTACCCGTTCTCCGCCAGGACTTTCGACAGAGCACGGCCGATTCCGGTACTGCTCCCGATGACGATCGCTTTCCTCATGTTCTCGACCTCCAATGGCACGCGCCTCGCGTCTCCCAAAATCCCAGCTTGCCGCCTGAAAGCGGCGGCGATCATAGACCAGCAACGCCAGGAGCGTCAAGCTTTGACGGGTCTCTTCGGAAATGGGCCTCTCATGCTAGATTGGTGTCTATGAACCGATTCGAAGACCTGAAGCTCCCGGACGGGCTAGTCGAACATCTGCACGGCCTCGGCTATCGCCATCCCTCGGCGCTGCAAGTAGAAACGGTGGCCGTGGTCGCGCGGGGGACCACTGTGATGGGGATCGCTTCCGCCGGAAGCGGCAAGACCCTCGCATACGGCCTGGGCCTCGCCGCTCGTCTGGATGCGGCGGCGCCCGGCCCGCAGGCGTTGGTGCTGCGGCCGACCGATGATGGGGCCGAGAACACGGCGGACTCGCTCCACAGCCTGATGCAGGGCAACGGCCTTGACGTGAAGGTCGTGCGTCCCCGGTCGGCTACGACCGCGCACGTGGCCGTCGGCAGCCCGAGCGCAGCGCTGGCCGCCATCGAGCACTCCGCCATCAAACTCGACGCACTGAACGTCCTCGTCGTCGACGGCGTTTCCGCGATGGTCGAACTCGATGCTTCCGAAGCCCTGGAGACGCTGACGGCCCAGATGCCCAAGGAGGCCCAACGCGTCATCTTGACTTCCGAGCTCAACGGGTCGGTAGAGGACTACATCGACCGTCACGCGCGACGTGCCCGTCGGCTGGCCTATCTGCCGGCAGAGGTCGAGCCGCTGGGCCACGTCACCCTGGAATACTACTCGGCTCCGCGGACGGCGTGGGTACCTGCCCTCTCCAGCTTTCTGGAAGCGCAGGGTGCAAAAGCCGGCGAAGCCTGGACGATCCGCTGCCATCACGAGCGAGATGCGGAAGAGCTCGCCAATCGCCTCGCCGTACGGGGCTTCGATACGCGTGCAAACCGCTCGCATGTGCGTGTCAAGATCGAAACGGGAGACGAAAACAGGATTGAGCCCGGCGCGCGGTCCCTCTCGTGGGGCGCACCACTGGACCTACAGAGCTTCCAGAGTCGGGTGACGAACGCGGCGCGAGCCATCGCCTTCATCGAGCCACGGGAGGCGGCTCACCTGCAACGTCTGGCCAGCACACTCGCCGTAAGGCTGGCAGCGCTCAAGGTCACGCACCCGGGAGAAGCGCATCGCTCTGCGCAGCAGACTCGAGACGAACTCCGCGAGGCCACGACGAATCGCGATCTCGAACCTTACGTCTTACTAATTGAACCTTTGCTGGATGAGTTTACCCCGACTCAACTGGCTGCCGCAGCCACGGCATTGTACCGCGAGAGGGTCCCGGAGACACCCGCTCAACCGCTCCCCGCCTGGACACGCCTTTACTTCGCCGTTGGGCGGCGCGACGGAGTGCGCCCCGCCGACCTTGTCGGCGCGATCACCGGCGAATCCTCCGTGTCAGGCGAAGGGATAGGTCGCATAGAGATTAGGGACAACTATTCTTCTGTGGAAGTCGCCGCATCAGTCGCCGATCGGGTGATAAAGAGTCTGGCGACAGCGACAATCCGAGGGAGACCCGCACACGTGCGGGTATTCAGGGAGTAGTCGAGATATAGCCGGGATCAGGGGGGCGGCCCAAGAACGGGCCTACTTCCCCCCTCCCGCACCTGACCTCGTCCCTACTTCAGGCCGTCCTTCAGGCCTTTCCCGGGACGAAACGCCGGCGACACCGATGCCGGAATCTCGATCGCCTCACCAGTACGAGGATTCCGACCCATGCGCGCACCGCGTCGCCGAGTTTCGAACGTGCCGAACCCGGTGATCTGGACCTTAGCGCCTCCCTTGAGGGTGTCGGCGATGATGCCCTTGTCGACATCGAAGAGGGCGTCCACCGCGCGGCCAGAGTCGGCTTTGCTAAGGCTGGTGGCTGCAGCGAGTTTGTCGATGAGTTCGGTTTTGTTCACCACAAGCTCCTTTCGGGAAGTTTGTGATCAGAATTGGAAAAGGGCGAAGCCGGCTCTACTGTAAGGCTAAAACCCAAGGATCGTCAAGGGAAAAGCTAGGTATCAAGCCAACTTTCGCCCTATTGGGCCTTCAGCAGGCATGATCTGGGAGATCAACGCCTCAAGGCACTTATTGCGCAAGTTATTCTATCACAGCGGTTTGCGGCGATGGCGTGCCCGGGAGGACGCACAAAAGGTACCAAGTATTACAATTGTGCGGGGCCGCGTCCTGAACCCCCGAGATTCGGACATTTCCGGCGTTCAGCGGCTTTTCAACCCTACTGCACCGTGAAGTTCCCCGCAGCGTCTGGCGCCGCGCTGGTAGCGCCATCAGTGTCCGACAGAACCACCGATGTCAGAATCACGGTGTGCGTTCCAGACGGTGCTGTTGGCTGAACAGTGACCGAGATGTTCAGAATCCGCCCCTGACCCGGCTCGATAACGTCGCCATCCACGTCGAAGAGTACTACCCGAACTCGGCCTGGTGCGACCTCGTTGAAATCGGTGGCCCCAAAGGATGCCGCCCTGTCCGCGGCCCTGATGTCGTCCAAGCTGGCAATGACGGACGTGTTGAACGTGAGGTCGAACTGGACGCCTGCCACGCTGTCCCAGTTGGCCAGGCCGATGGCCAGCGAGTTGCCCGACGACCCCGCGGCCCCAGATGCGTCGACCGCGATCAGCCGATCAGGATCCGCGCTCACCTCGAATGTGACGTACCTTGGGGGTGACAGATTGCCGGCGTTGTCTTTGATTTCGGCCCGCAGCTGATTCACACCGGGCGTGAACGCGGTGCTGTCGGGAACCAGCAGGGTGGCGCCGGAGTCGTCGATCAGGTCGAAGAGCGGCGCCAGGTTGGCG
Source organism: Gemmatimonadota bacterium (assembly GCA_039589375.1). Taxonomy (GTDB): domain Bacteria; phylum Gemmatimonadota; class Gemmatimonadetes; order Palauibacterales; family KS3-K002; genus JASFMO01. The sequence goes on from JBDHHL010000002.1 coordinate 53,542, forward strand.
CCAGCCGGGTAGAGCGTAGAGAACGTACCGCTCTGCGTGAAGACGCCGCCGACGGGTTGACCGCTTTCGATCTGATAGCTCGTCGGGTCCGGCCCGCTTGCGTACTCCACGTTAGTCTGGTCCGCGTACTCGACCGCGAGCGCGAACCCCGACTGTCCCGCCGTGGTCTCGTCCTGATCCGGTGAATTGAAGCGAACGAGGGGGACACGGCCGTCGTGCGCCACCGTCAGCGTGTCGGCGGCTTCGTTCCCGGCCGAGTCCACGGCCAGCACGGTGATCGTATTGACGTCGTCCGGCCAGACGCGGACGGTCGAGGAGAAAGCTCCGGAACTGCCTGCCAGATCTGTGAGCGTATCACGAGGGCTGGCCACGGTCACGGTGGCTCCCGGCTCGGTGGTACCAGATACAGTCGGGTTCCGATTGTTCGTCGGGCTCTCGATGGGATCGACGACGAGGTCGATGGTCGTATCGCCAGGCCCGGAAGAATCAGAGCAACCCGCCACGAGCAAGGCACCCAGAACGACTACCGGCCACGCCGGGAGCACCAACCTACGCACGGTCATCGAGATCTCCCTTCCATATCTTGCCGATGGCCTCCACATACACGGCATTCACAGGCGTGCGCTCAACGAAAGCTGCGTCTCGTCGCCTAATTGGTTAACGCCAATCTCCCGGGCGAGGTCGAACTGGAAACCGCCCAGGCGAATTCCGATGCCGAAGGTGGAGCCGGTGTTCGTCTCTAACAGCGTCTCCGCGAGCCAGCCCGCACGTACAAACAGCATCTCACGGATCCCGAGTTCCGCGCCCACGTACTGACTACCGGTTTCCAAATGACGGAGCGCGTGTTCAAGGTCGAAAGCGACCCGCAGTCGCAGATGACCCTCGGGCCGCAGATGGCCCAAGATATCGTAGCCCATGCCCGCACGGACCCGGCTCGGCAGCGGTTCCTTCTGCGACCCGGGCAAGTCGCTCAACTGCAGCCCGGGCCCGATGTTCACGGCGCCCAGCCCCAGGTCCAGCGGCACGCTCCGAAGCGGCATCCAGATCAGGCCCGCGTCCACCGCGAAGGTGCTCCCTTTCAAGTCCCCGGCCAACTCGCTGCGTATCCACTTCGCCGCGACGCCCACGGAAAGCCGCTCGAAGACCGAACGACCGAACGCGACGCTCGCTATCAGGTTGTTGGGAGTGATGGTCCCGGCGATGTCGTCCGGCGATGACGGGCCGGCCAGCGGGATGTCTCCAAAGCTCTGGACCTCTGCCGATAGCGCGACTACGCCGACCCCCGACACCGGTACAGCCACCGCGAACTGGGTAACCCGAAACTCGAGGGGCCCGTCGTAGCTCGATACCAGCGGGAAGACGTCTCCCACCGAGGCAATGGCCGCAGGGTTCCACTTCAGCCCCTGTAGGTCGCCGGCGAGCGCTACGCCGGCCCTCCCCATCCCCACGCTTCGTGCGCCGGTCGGCACCAGCAGGAAGGCGACTTCGCGGTCGAAGTCCTGGGCGCAAGCGGGACGCACAGACATGGCAAGCGCGCCGACCGCGAGTAACATTGCGACCCGCAGGCGCAGATTCGACGGCAGCAGTGCGCTCCCAACCACAGCCAGTCCCCCGACCCTAACGACCCGGCACGATCAGCTTCCGCGTCGCGGAGAATGTGCCGGCGCGAAGGCGCAGCACGTACAGGCCGGCTCCCACAAACTCTCCGCGATCGTTCCTACCGTCCCAAACAACCATATGTTGGCCAGGGGTCAGGTCGGTGTTCAGCAGCTGACGGATACGCTGGCCCCGCACGTTGTACACATCAGCTACGACCCGTACGGCTGTTACACGACGCTGTTCACCTTCACCGGCCAGCGCCGGCCTCACCATATCCGGTATCTCGAGATCGAGCTTCGTTCCTTGGCCGACGGCGACCGGATTCGGGTACGGATTGCTCAGCCGGAAATCCAGCGGCAGGGTCGTCAACTGTGCGTTCACGATGTCCGCGTAGTGGACCGCACCCCTTCCGTCGGCGACGAGCATCTCCACCAGCTCCAGAACGGACTCATCGGCCACGCCACTCCCCGTGACGGCGCTCACCGGTATTCTCACCAACGGACCCGCGCCGCCGGGCAGCGTTCTC
>JBDHHL010000003.1:0-27863 GCA_039589375.1 Gemmatimonadota bacterium
TCGGCATTGGCCCCGCACTCGTTGGCCCACACGTTGTAATCCTTCGCGCTCTGAGCCTCCATGGCCGCTGCGCGCTCGAGCATCTTCCGCACATCGTGGATCTTCTCGACGTCCTCCGATGCCACCATCTCCACGTCGCCTTTCAGGAAAAGGATCCGTTCCGCCGCGCGCTCGACGTGGATCATCTCCTCGATCGCGGTCCGCTTGAACAAGCCGGCGAGAAGATCATACCCGAGATCGTCGCAATGAAAGTGGAAGTACATGTACTGGTGGACGGCAGAGAGTTCGTCACCGATCGCCTTGTTCAGAAACTCGACACTCTTCTCGTGCATTGCTCTCTCCTGGTGGATGTAGGTGTGTGCCGGAACTTAACGCGTTCGATTGTGACGGGCAGCCTCCGGATTCCGGCCTAGCCGAGCTTGAGGTGATCTGAGACGAGGCTCGCTACAGGAGTCTCCACTCTTTCGGTCCGTCTTGATCAACGGGTCAGGCGAGCCAGGTAGTCGCCGCCTTCCTGCACTAGGATTGTCTCACATGCCCAGCCAACCGGCTCGGCCCGCTCTCGCAGAGTCTGCGGGTCCACATGCAACCAGCCGCAGTACGGCCCAACCTCACTTTCGTATTCCATCTGCAGCCGGATCTCCCCGATGTAGCGACCCGCTCTTTGAACGGATTCGTGATACGCCAGATGCTCCGGGTCGTCGGTCTGGCGCACATCCAGGGAGTGGAGCAACAGTTGCCCGTTGTCTCGAACCAGCTTTCGGGCGTGGGTGAGGAACCGATCCAGGCCTGACAGGTCTTCGACTATTCCGATCCCGTGACCGAGCATCAACAGCGTGTCGAAGGGGCCGCCATGGAATCCCAGGATGTCGCCACGGCGCACATCTCGCACGCAGCGCTGCGCCATCACCTCCGCGGCTTCTGGGCTGATATCGATCGCTGTGACCGCCATCTCTTCGCTTTGCAAAACGAGACTGTGAAGCCCGCTTCCGGCACCAATGTCCAGCACATGACCCCGGCAATGCTCCAGCGCGGCCAGTTCGATCGGAGAAAATTCGGTCGGCGGACGAAAGAAGTGGCTAGCCGGCAAGGGGACCTCGAACCCGTCATCGCGCCGGCTGATGAGGTGAGCTTCGGACTGGCCGCGGTGGTAGGCTCGCAGGGCGAGTCCGTATGGGATCAGGGCGCTGGGATCCATCGGGACCATCCTCGCTCGATCCATCCCCAGACCCAAGCGCCGGCCAGCATCAGGTAGATCCAGTCCAGCGGCACTCTGTAGCGGGGCATGTAGGCGACCACATAGTAGATGAGCGGGTACGTCGCCAGCGGGATCAGTACGGCTGCCCGTTGTGGGATCGTCAGCGATGGCATTAGCCGCAAGGCACCCAACAAGGCCAGGATCGTGAGCGCGGTGAACCCTAGGGCCACGCTCGGATCGTGCAGAGGGCCAAACCAGATGTGAACCACGCGCGAGGCCGTCAGCCGGGTGAACTCGGCCGGATGTGCTCGGATCCACTCGAGGGCCTCGCGCCCCGCCTGCCTCATGTACTCGACCTCGCCAAGCTCTCGGACCTTCAGCGCTTCCCCTTCGTGCGTGCGCGGGTGAATGTGTTCCTGCTGCGCATCCATCACCTCCATGGCGGCGGCAGCGCCTTCATGATTCCCCATGCGCAGCTCTAGGCCCAGGTTGCTGCGGATGAAAAACATCTCGCCGAAGGTCGTGTAGTTGCGCCAACCCCAGGGAACGCAGGCGAGCACGATGCCCAGGGCCATCACGGCCGACAGAATCCACCTCCTGCGGTCTTTGCTCCACCACAGCTCGAAGGCCATGCAACCCAGCACCACCGGCAGAAGGACCGGTTGCAGATGAAAAACCACGCCTGCACCCAGCCCGAGCAGAAAGGAACCGCCCCGTGAGCCCAGCCCCGAGGTCCAGCGCCGCAGGAAACCGACGAGCAGCAGGCCCATCGCGATGGCCGTGAGCGCTTCGCCGTGTCCGGGCCAGGTAGCGATGAAGGCGCCGGCGAGCCCGGCGAGGAAACCGGCCTGCCTCCCGACACCCAGCCTGCCCGCGAACCACGGGATCATGGCATACATCGCCGCGACGGTCGCGATTCTGAACAGCCAGGCCGCATACCCCGCCGCCAGTCCCATCCCGAACATGCGCCAGATGAGAGCGAGGATTGATGGGAGGATCGGTGGCAGATGCGCGGTGGCTCCGGTGGGGAGGGCGTACGGATCAGCGAACTGGCCGCTTTCGGCCAGCGATGTCGCGACGGCCTCCATCTCCCAACGGTCGTGCGGAAGCAGGTACTCGTGCGGCACCTTTGTCAGAAAGAAGCCGCGAATCGCGAAGGCCAACAGAAAGATGATGGCAAAGGACCGCCACGGCGACCGGGCCAGCCAGTCCACGAGGCCGGTCATGGCTATGCCAAAACCACCGGCGGGAGCCAAAGCCGATTGGCTTCGAGGACGAGCCGCTTAAGGGTGGCGAGCAACGACATCAGGCGAGACCGAATAGCACCACCAGGTAGGCGCCGTAGCATGCCACCAAGCCCAGGCCCACCCGGCGGCCGATCGGACGGCGGCGCCAAACCAGCAACGCCAACAATAGGGAGCCCCCCACCATCACCGGCAAGTCGAGGGACAGGAAGCCCGGGGGCACCGGGATCGGGGTTGGGCTCGCCATGGCAGCCGCTCCCATGATCGCAAGCATGTTGAAGACGTTGCTGCCAATCGCCGTCCCGATCACCATACCCGTGTGGCGTTGACGCGCCGCGACGATGGCCGTCGCGAGCTCCGGCAGCGACGTGCCCAGCGCTACGATGGTCAGCCCAACGACCGCGTTTGAAATCTGCAGCTGCTCGGCGACAACCACTGCTGATTCGACCAGCATCCTCGCCCCTAGTGGCAACCCGACTGCGCCGGCGATGATGAAGAGGGCGATCATCCGTGTCTTGCTTGGTAGTCCCAACACCCACGGTAATTTCGGGGCGGCATCGGCCTCGCGCTGGGCGCGGACGGTCGTTCTCGCGGTATACCACACTAGCAAGGCCATAGACGCCAAGAGCGCAGCGCCGGCGAGCCGGCCAAGATCGCCCAGGAAGCAAAGGAACAAGAAGAAGACGCTGATGCCCACCATGATGGCGCTGTTGCGCCGCGCCGAGCTCTCGGTGCAGACGAGCGGGTGGACGATGGCCGGCGCGCCGATGACTAGCAGCACGTTCGCGATATTGCTGCCCACGACGTTGCCGATGCCGACTCCGGGGTACCCGGCCAAGACAGCCCGTACCGTGACCACGAGTTCGGGTAGTGAAGTGCCGAAAGCGACAACGCTGAGGGCGACGATCACCGGCGGCACTCGCGCCCGGCGAGCGAGCGCGACGGCGCCGCGAACCAGGAGATCGCCCCCCATGAGGAGGTAGATGAGGCCACCGGCGAGCTGAATGTAGGTAGTGTAGGTCACGTCTACGCGGGCTCAGTGGATTCGGGCTCGCCGCCCTCCCGCGACCGCCCGCTCGCCTGTTTGGACTCCGTGATGTCCCGAGCGATCGCATAGATGAGCCCCATCTTCGGCTCGGGATGGGCAGTCCACATCAGCAGCTTCCAGCTGCCATCGGCGCAACGGTACCGGTTCGTGAAAGAGACGGTGGGTATGCCCTGGGAAAGTTTCTCGATTTCGTGGACGGTGTTGTCGACATCGTCCGGGTGCACGAACTCGATGAACGGTCGGGTCAGCAGCGTTTCGGTCGGCCAGCCTAAAGTCCGCTCGAAAGCGGGGTTGACACGCTTGAAGTATGCATCTGTCCCCGCGATGCAGAGCATGTCCAGCGAGACCTCGAAGTACTTCTGGAATTCGTGCAACAGGGTCACCTGTTGCTCCAATTCCTCCGCCATCTGATTGAACGTACGTGCGAGGAGCCCCATTTCGTCTTCCCGTTCCACCCTGGCCCGAGCACTCAGTTCGCCGAGCCGGATCCGATTCGCCACACCGGCCAGATCGTGGATCGGCCTCGCGAATCGCAGGCCCAGGAAGGTCCCCAGCAGGATCGCGAAGGCTGAGAGCGAAAGGCCGAGCTGCGTCAGTTGCTGTCGGAATTTCCGGATCGACGCGCGCTCCTCAGCAGTATCGAACTTCACGACCACGCCCCACCCTACTTCGGGCAGAAAGCTGGTGGCGGCCCAAACCGGCTCGCCGCGATAATCGATGAGGCCCTCCGCGATTACCGTATCTCGACCCTCGAGTGCCCAGGTGGCCGGATCGTCCCGCCCCCCGGGCTGAACCGGACCGGGCCGTTCGGTCGCCCGCTGACGTACGGGATGCAGCACTCGCGTCACGCCGGCCGAGTCCCGCAGCACGATCATCATCTCACCCGTCTCGCCGAGCCCGATGGAGTCCTGGGTAGCGTCAATAAGCTCCCGGGCGCTCAGAACGACTTGCAGCGCGCCGATCCGCTGCCCGTTCAGGATCAGGGGCACCAAGAAACTGGCCCGCGGTTCCTCGTCGGCCGTGAAGAATATGTCCGGGGAGGCGGCGGTTCCTTCGGTCTCGTGCGGTAGCGAGGGCTCTGGCTCCGCAAGCTGACGCTCCGGCTCGCTCCCGACCAGGGCGACAGGACGGCCGTCAGCATCGTAGACGGTGAGTGATTGCACGGCTTGAGACGACAGGCGTGCGTCCTCGAGGATTCGCCGGATCCGCTCCTGCTGTTCAGCGCTCGGTGTCGCGTTGTGGGCCTGCAGGCTGAGCCGGAGCTGGGTGCGGCTGGCGATCAGAGAGACACCGTCCCGCCAGCCGTGAACGACCTTCTCCAGTTCCTGTTTCTTCGCCTCGGCCAGCGCGTTCAGCTGACTCAGCGTCCTCTCTGTCGAGAGATCGCTGGCGAGCGTGTACGCGAGAGCGCCGATCGCCAGCATGCTGCCTAGCGAGACCGCTACGAGGGCAAAGACGAGTTTGGTCCGTAGGTCCACCGTCGAAACACCGTGCGGGAGTCTATGCGGCGCTTCTGCCGTCTCTGAGTCGAGATTTCAAACAAAGCTAATGATTCCCGTTACCACCCGCACCCCTCACCCGGCGGCCGCGACCCGCGGCGATCTCCCCTACCTAATTAGGTGAAACTGCTTTTGGCGGCCGTCAAGGAAGACCGTGCGGTCGCCCAGGAATACCACGTCCTGCTCGAGAGGCAGGCGGAAGTCCTGACCACCCCATTCCGGGACCGGCATGGTGATGCTCAGCTCCGCAGTGAAAGAGCTCATCGGGACGAGCTTCACGTCGCCCCGGCCGGGGTTGTTCACCTGCTCCCAGGGAAGGCCAATGAGCGGACCCGGCTCGTGCAGGAAATAGCCGAGTGAGTGAGAATAGATCCTGGGATTCGGGATTCCCAGTTCGCGGGCCTTAGCGAGCATGTTGGTAAGAAGCTCGTTCCCGGTCAGGCCGGTCTCGAATTCACCTACGAAGACGTCCTGCAGTCTGTTCGCCTCGGCCATGTGGTTCTTGAAGGTCTCGGGGGCGTCGGTCTCGCCGACGCGCAGGACGTAGGCCAACTCCTGGGTGTCTGTATTGTAGTGCATGTACTTCAGACCGACGTCGCAGTGCAGGATATCTCCGGGCCTAATGACGTTGTCGTCGCGCCCGTACTTCTCCCTGTCCTCGGGGCTGCGACCGCGGATCCGCACGGACGGCTCGAAGGCTATGTCGAGCCCGAGTTCAGCCACCTGTTGCCAGTAGTAGAATTTCAGGTCGTCCGTTGTCGACACCCCCGGGGTCGCGACGGCGCTCGAGAACATCTCCGCGATGATGGCATGGGAGGCTGCCACGGCCCGCTCCATCAGGTCGACCTCTTCCTCCAACAGCGTTTCCGCCCAGAGCGTCGCCAAGGGCTCGGCCGACTCGAGGCGCGCCACGTACTCAGGACCGACCGCCTCGACCAACTTGCGCTTGAGCGCAACGGTCAGCCCGCCGGCGACCCACTGAATCTCGCCCTCGTTGATGCCGATCCGTTTGGGATCGCGTTCGCGGACGATCCGGCCCAGGCATTCCCACTGGCTTTCCTTCTTCTCCCTGTCCCATGCGGCCGCATCCCAGGCATTGTCGAACAGACCATCCGTGTTTGTCCGCGAGACGTTCAGGCGCTCGACGCCTAACTCGGGGCCGCGGTCGTAGAGGACGAGGATCTGCGTGATCGGAGACCAGTTCTTGTAAGGCATCATGGTCCAGAAGATTGGATCATGATTGTCCTCGTTGCCTGTGATGATCCACATGTCTATGCCGGTCTCCCGCATGAGACGCGGAAGGAGGGTATCGAGGCGCTTCTGGGTGATCTCGTGGACTAGTGCGGCCCTGTCACGGATAGGCAGAATGTCGGGTCTACCCCGTTCAGCTGCGGGGGTCTGACCGTGCGCCTCCAGCGCGGACATCAGGATGACTGCCGTCACGACAACCGTCTTCTTCAGCATGATCGCTCTCCAGGCGTAAGCCACAGACATGCAACGCGACTCCGGTCAGGACATATCCGGGGCACTCATTCCGTTTCGGTGACTTGCTTCCACACGCGCATGAAGTTTCCGCCCATGATCTTGCGGACATCCTCGTCGCTGTAACCTCGTTCCTTCAGGCCGCGTGTGATGTTGGGGTAGTCCTGGACTCCGCGGATGCCGATCGGCGAGGGAGTGCGCGGGTACATGTCCGCTCCCAGTCCGACATGGTCCACCCCGGCGACACTCACAGCATGGTCGATGTGATCGAGCACGTCCTCGATGGTGGGCAGGTTCTCCAGCGGCCAGTCGTTACCGGCGTCGAGGTGGTCCACCGCTATGCGGACGTCGAGGTCCTCGATGGGGGGCATCCGCCGGTGCCAAGGACGGGCCACCGCGCGCAACTCGTTCTTCGCGTCGTTGTACTCCGGGGTCAGGTAGTTGAGGACGAAGACGATCCCGATGACGCCGCCGTTGTCCGCCAGTGCACGGAGCATCTCGTCGCTCATGTTGCGGCGGTGCGGGTTCAGGGCGCGGCAGCCAGAGTGAGATGCGATCACCGGATCTTCGCTCGTCTCGATCACGTCGAAGAAGGTTTCATCCGACACGTGGGTGATGTCGATCACCATGCCCAACCGGTTCATCTCCCGGACTACATCCCGTCCCAGTTCGTTGAGTCCACCCCAGCGGGGCTCATCCGACCCGGAGTCGGCCCAATCGTGAGTCACGTTGTGGGTCAGCGTCATCGAGGAGACACCCAGGCGGTGGAATTCCCGCAGGTTGTCCAGGCTGTTCTCTATAGCATGCCCTCCTTCTATGGAAAGGGGCATCGCGATCTTGCCCGCGGCCACGATTCGCTCGACATCGGCGGCGGTCCGCGCAAGTTCGACATGGTCGGAGTGCTGGTCGATCGCCTCCCGCATCGCCGTCAGCAACTCGTGGGTCTGGCGGACACACTCGCCCGGATGGGGATAGAGGAAGTTCTGAACGAAGAGGGCGACTACCTGGACATCGACACCCCCTTCTTTAAGCCGCGGGATATCGCAATGCCCGGCGGGCAGGCGCTGGCCGATGTCGAGCTTCTCGTAAAGGACGCGATAAGAGAGGTCGTTGTGGGTGTCCCAGACGAGAGCATCGCTATGAAGGGCGTCGGTTCGCTCATCGCCGGTCGCGCAGCTCGCCAGCAGGCTCGGGGCAAGACAGCAGAGGGTGAGGCCATACGCCCATCTGTTCATCGGTTCCTCCGCGTTGGGGGAACGAACGCTCTGTCCTCGATCTGTACTTCCTGAACACTCCCGTCATCGAACACTACCCGCAGAAGGCGCGGCTCACCGGTCTCGTTCAGGAGTTCCCATCCCTGCTCGGTACGGTTAACGCGGACCTGGTCGATCCCGAACGCCCGGTTCCGCGCATCGTCGATGAAGACGTGACCGTAGCGGTCCAGAATCCGCATCGCTGCTTCCGCGGCAGCCCCGTTGCCCCAGTCGTAGATCGTGAAAGTGCCCATCCCCGCGCCCTCCGGGCTGGTACGGCCGCCGTGTGCGTAGTTCTCCATCGTGAAGCCGTAGTCCTCCGGCCCGAACCAGGGATAGACCGTCTCCCACATCTTCTTCACCGTGGGATTCTCGGGGCAGTACATCATGACGAAACCCGACTTCAGCGCGGCGACGCCACGCTCGACGTAGTCGGCCTCGCCTGTCTCCCGATAGTAGTCGAGGAACAGTTGCGCGAACAGCGTCTCGCGCGAGTCGTTCCATTCCCCATCGGCGTTCATAACGCCGAATCCGCCCAGCGCCGGCACGTAGATGAACGGCGGCTGCCAGACCTGCTGGGCCATGGACAACTCGTCCAGCGTTCGCTGTCCCCACTGGAGATAGAGCGAACTGCCGGTCGCGCGGTACGTCTCCAGAAGCGCTTCCGCCGTCCAGAACATGGAGAGCGTGTTTTGTTTGTGCATGGCGTTGCGCTCGATCTTACTGCCCAGGTACTCGTCCCGTCCCCAGCGGTTGCACGACCAGTAGGTCTCGTAGTCCTCCCACCGGCCATGGGGAACGATCTCTGCCAGTACTGCGTCCATAGCGCGGAGCGCAGCCGTGCGGTACCCGGCCTTCCCCGTCACCTCCGCCAGCTTCAGCAGCAAGGTCACGCTCATGCTGCTTTCCGGCGTGCGGTTCATCACCGGACCGGGTTCGTGCGTCTCCGGGTGCAGCCAGCCGGGGAAGAACCCCTCGGCGTCCTGAAGTTCTACCAGCCGGTCGGCATATTCGCGCGCGTACTCGAGCAGGCGCTCGTCTGCTTCCAGTTCCTCGTACCAGCGCAGCATGAGCAGAGCGGTCCAACTGGCATCGAGGATGTGATACCAATCCGAAGAGATGCCGTGATCGCGGGGGCTACGGTTGGAGTTGCCCCAGAAGTAGTGCTCCCAGCCCAGTGGCCGCCGGAGTTCCTCCCCCGCGATCTCGACCGTTTCGTTCTCAGTTCTGATGACGGCGGGGAAAATGCCGTTCTCCTTGGGCGCGGCCAGCGCCAGCTCCTTGGTAAGACGCGCCTTGCGCAACAGCTCTTCATCTCCGACACGGCGAGCGTAGCGGTAGAGGCCCGAGGCGCTGCGCAGGGAAGAGAACCAGGCCTGATTCCAAATGGAGAGAAACTCGCGCTGATACCAATGGCCCGGATAGTTGGGTGACTGCGAGACATTGACGATGAATTGTGGAGCGCCGACCCGGACGCCATCGAGGTCGAACTCCTGCCATACGACGTCACCCCAACCCTCGAACGCCCAGTCGTACGTGTGGCGCACGTAGGTCTGGAGCGGTGCCGGAATCGGTTCCCCCTTCTCGTAGAGCGGGTTCCCCCAACGCGTCCAGTGGAAACCGGCCACTTTCGACCAGGGGTTCTTGACCTCACCGCGATCGTTGTAGGCCGTTAGGAAGAAACCGAGTTCCACCTTGCCCGGCATGAACCTCATCCCCGGCACTTTCTGAAAGAGAACGTGCGCGGGGATCTCGGTCTGGACCATGCCCAGCCAGATCTTTCCCTGGATCGCGTCGTAGTCCATGAACCAGGGGTTCTGCGAGCGCTGCCCCACCGCATTGAGGTCGGGCGCGATGACCAGCGTCAGAGTGTCCCGCTGGACGATCACCGCTGGGGCGCGGAACACATGCTGTCCGACCACGTAGCCTTCACGCGGAGCTAGATGCGGCGCCCACCAGAAATCGGGCTCGATGGCGAGATCGAATTGGACAGAGAGTTCGTCCTGCGCGGTCTCACGAGGCACTTCCCACGACATTCGGACGTATTGCCAGCCGTCTTCGGCCTGGCTGAGTTCGATTTGCGGAAGATCCGACCCCATCAGCTCGGGAGGCGAGAATCGTGCGCAAACTTCGCCGTTCAGGACCACGAGATACGCGGAATCAGCCTCCACGATTTCCAGCGTGTCATGCGAAGCGGACGGGTCGGAACCCGCAGAGCGATCGGTTCCGGTTTGGCATCCTCCCAGAATCGAGGCCGCGCAGATCGCAGGCGGTGCTAACAGGAGAAGCAGCGGTCTCATATCGACCTCATGATCCGTCCGTGGGCGCCCCGGTCTTCGTAACTGCGCTGGAAGACCCCTACGTCGATTCCCAGATAGAACCGCTCTGCCACCGTAGCCCTCTCCCGGCCGTGTCGTTGGGTGGGAACAAGTAGTATATCGGAAGCCTTCCCCCCTCGTCCAGCAACCAGCGCTGGGCTACCTGCCGCCCCATCGTCCCTGTCCTTGTACTCGCATCTCCCCCCCGTCTTCGTCCGCGCCTGCGCCCGCGCAACCATGCAAACGAGTGGTTTCCGAAAGAGATCCTTGCTCGTCCGGTCACGGTGCTTGGCGACCATCCTTAGGCTGTGGTTTAGAATCTGCAGAAGGTTCATTACTTTGACATACATCCTAGGTAATCTCGATCGGAGCGTCATCACTACCTGGACCTCAGGGGGTGGGGATCCGGGTTCATTGCATCGTTTAGACGGAACGAAACAATGAATAAGCCAAAGACTTCTCAAACACGCCGCACATTCGTGAAGTCAACCGCATTGGGCGCTTCAGGATTGGCCCTGACGCCGCTCACCGCTGGCTGTACCGACGGCTCTGACCGAGCGTACCGGACAGAGGAGTTTCTGTCGGGCGTCGTCCCGGAAGACATCACGACTCGAGCGTTCAATGGCCCGTATGGCGGGCCTTTTCTTGACCGCATCGCCTTTCCGATCGGCGGTATCGGAGCAGGTATGGTCTGTTTGGAGGGGACGGGCGCCCTCTCACACGTCTCGGTCAGAAACCGGCCGCAGGTCTTCAACGAACCGACGATGTTCGCGGCCATCTCTGTTGGGGGCATCGAAAAGGGCGCAAAGGTTCTCGAAGGACCTGTGCCACGCTGGAAGTACTTCGGACGTCCGGGTACGGGAAACGGTGCGGCAGGCAGCAGTTACGGCTTGCCCCGTTTCGATCGTGCATCGTTCCTTGCCCGGTTCCCGTTCGCCACAGTCAAACTCGAAGACGAGGACATCCCGCTGGAGGTCGAGTTGACGGGGTGGAGCCCATTCATCCCGGGTGATGCGGATCACGCGAGCCTGCCTGTCGGGGCGCTGGAATATCGCTTCAAGAACCCGACGAAAGCGTCCATCGAAGCCGTCTTTTCCTTCAACGCAAGAAACATCATGTCCGCGGGTAGGACGGGCAATACCGTTAGACAGCTCGAAGGCGGGTTTGTGCTCTGGCAGGAAGGGACAGACGAGCATCCCGAGTGGGAGGGAGCTTTCACCGTATTCGTTGCTGCGGATGAGACAACGGTCGATCACTGCTGGTTCAGAGGTGGTTGGTGGGACCCGTTGACCATCACCTGGAAGCACATACGGGAAGGAGACGCGGCGGAGCAAGGGCCCGAGGAAGGAACGTGCCCTGGCGCCTCGCTCAGCGTTCCATTCAGGCTCGCGCCCGGAGCGGAAAAGACCATTCGCCTGCTGTTGACCTGGTACGTCCCGCAAACAGACCTGAACTACCCGGCTAGCGAGCCGTGCCAGGGCGCTGGTTGCCCTGACGAGGATACGTACGTGCCGTGGTATGCCGGTCGGTTCAAGGATGTCTATGAAGTTTCGCAGTACTGGCACGCCCATTACGACGAACTCCGTAGCAGTAGTGCGCTCTTCCGTGATGCCTTCTATGACACGACCCTCCCGGACGAAGTGGTCGAGGCCGTGTCCGCAAATCTCTCCATCCTGAAATCGCCAACGCTGCTGCGGCAGACGGACGGGAGACTCTGGTGCTTTGAGGGATGCAGCGACAACAACGGGTGTTGTTCCGGGTCCTGTACGCACGTCTGGAATTACGCGCAGGCGATCCCGCATCTGTTTCCCGAACTCGAACGCAGCCTCCGCCAGACCGAGTTCACTGCAAGTCAGGATGACAGAGGCCATCAACGCTTTCGGTCGGCCCTTCCCATTCGCCCAGCGAGCCACGACTTCCACGCTGCCGCGGACGGACAGCTCGGCGGCATAATGAAGATGCACCGCGAGTGGCGGATATCAGGTGATACAGACTGGTTGGCGGCACTCTGGCCGGCGGTCAAGCGCAGCCTGGACTACTGCGTCCGGACGTGGGATCCAAAAGGCAAGGGAATTCTCGAGGAACCCCATCACAATACCTACGACATCGAGTTCTGGGGACCGGACGGCATGTGTACGAGCTTCTACTTGGGGGCCTTGGCGGCGGCGGTTGCGATGGGGTCGGCGCTGGGAGACGACGTATCCCGCTACGAGGAGCTGCTCGAGAGGGGGCGCGCATTCATGGAGGCGCAACTCTTCGACGGCGAGTACTTCATTCAGCGCGTGCAATGGGAAGGTCTCGAGTCCCCAGATCCGGTGGAAGCTTCCAAGCAGAGCTGGTCGTCAGACTATTCGCCCGAAGCCGTCACCCTCCTCGAACAGGAGGGTCCCAAGTACCAGTACGGAACCGGTTGTCTTTCCGACGGGGTTCTGGGGTTTTGGATCGCGCGAATGTGTGGCTTGGGTGAGATCGTAGACGCTGCCAAGGTACGGAGTCACCTGGAGGCGGTTCACAAGTACAACCTCAAGCACGATCTGTCGGATCATCCAAACCCACAACGTCCCGCCTATGCACTCGGGCACGAGGGAGGTCTACTGCTATGCACTTGGCCCAAGGGGAACGCCCCTACCTTGCCCTTCGTGTACAGCAACGAGGTCTGGACCGGGATCGAGTATCAGGTGGCTTCCCATCTGATGCTTGAGGGAACGGTGGAAGCGGGTTCGGAGATCGTGCGTGTTTGTCGCGAGCGCTACAACGGCACGATACGTAACCCCTTCAGCGAGTACGAATGTGGACATTGGTATGCCCGCGCCCTTGCCAGTTACGGCCTTCTCCAGGGACTGACGGGGATTCGCTACGATGCCATCGACAAAACGCTCCACATCGACTCGAAGATCGGCGACGACTTCAGGAGTTTCTTGGCTACCGCATCGGGATTCGGGATCGTCGGTTTGCAGGGCGGCGAGCCCTTCGTTGACATGAAGATGGGTAACCTCGACGTCCAGCACGTTTACGTGTCGGGCCAGGAAAGGGAGCTGTAGGTTGCCGGTTCGCATTGAGAGGGGGGTTGCCGAGTGTCACAAGTGCATCCCTCCTCTCGGCTATTCCCAGTTCCCAATCCAGACTGTAGGATCCCTCTCGTTGCCGTGGACCGACCATACGTCGAAACTCTCCGGGTTGTGCGCTCCCGGAATCAAGTAACGATAGCGCTGTCCCCAGGGGTCGAGTGGTATCTCGCGTTCGACCAGTTCGTCCAAGTCACGTGGATACTCGCCTGTGTCCTCTCTGAATGACTCGATCGCCTCGGCAAGTCGTCGGACGGTCGCGGCCGCCGTCTCGACCCGTCGAGCAAAGAGCTGCTCCTCACGTGCAAGGTAGTCCTGCATCCACGCCCACGCGTTCTGCCACGGGAGCTTGCGCAGCGATATCGCGTCCAGCGCCATCTTCAGGCCCGGCTGGCCGGCGGGTGCTTCTTCGATATACCTCCTACCGGCCTGCGAGTATGCCACCCCGCGAACTCGCGCCAGCGGGCTTGCTCCGATACACTCGAACCGGATGGTGTAGCTGCCCGGCTGCAGCGAGTAGATCCCGACCTTGTTCTCGTGCCACGTTCCGTACAAGTAGTTCTCGGGCATGTTGAACGTCTGGACGAAGTAGGGATCGTAGAAGTCCATGGCCGGGTCCAGAAGCTGATCGAAGCCAGGGCCTTTCATCGTCACGCGCCAGGTCCCGTAATCTCGGAACAGCATCTGGTAGATCGAGATCGAGTAGTCCCCGGACTCCTCGACCTCCACAGGGACCTCGAGCCACGCCCCGATCTCGTCGTTCTCTACATAAGTCATGGCTTTGCGCGCCGGACCCGACGCGGCATTGGTCGAGCGGGTGTACTTCTGGCTAAGTCGGATCCCCGGCGAAGCCGTCAGCTCATCCAGCATCAGGGTAGTCTCGACGAATACCTCCGGGTTCAATCGCTCAGAGACGGGCGCGAACTCCCAGAACCGGTCGGCCGGTTCGGAGGCATACCAGAATGCGACGGAGGAGAAGACGTCGGGGCGGTACTTGAAGTCCCAGGTCACATCCTCACCGGTCTCTGGGTCGGTTATCGCGGCATAGCTCCGCCTTTCCATCTCCACCTTCAACGACCGGGTGAAGGTGACCGGATCGGCGATATGCCAGCGGTAGGCTGTCACCCTCTGGTCGAGCCCCTTCGGCTCGTAGATGCTGAGCCCGGCCCGAAGATTGGTGAACAGTCGGTGGTTCCATGCGTCGGTGAAGTAGTCCTCCATGCCGGTCCCGACCATGGAAGGGATTGCCTCTCCATCTATATAGAAGCGATCGTCCGATTCGCCCAGCCAGCTGCCCATCGAGCTCTGGATAGAAAGCACGGTACCGACGTAGTGGCCGCGCCCTTCGATCTCGGCGATGGTGTACGGCGTGAAGGGTTCGACGGGGAACTCCTGTCGGTACCGGGCATGGAAATAGAGCGCGTCGTCCGGGAGCGAATCGAAGGCGAGCCAGTCGATATAGTAGTAGCAGGAAGTGACCCGCTGATCCGATTCGTTCGTGATCGTCAGGCGGGCGTTCTTCCGGAAAGGCATTCGCCAATACGAATTGAATGCACGCCCGTAAGAGGTGACCTCGATAGGCAGCGAGCTGACGTTCGCGCGCATCCCGTTCCCTGCGGCGAAGAAGTCGCCTATCGGTGTCTCCACGGAGGGGACCTCGGAATCGTCCCAGTAGAATCTCAGGACCAAAGAACGGGTGAAGCGCCGGTCGAGCGCGCCGATCGTGAACCAGATGTGACGGATCTCGCCGGGCCCGTCCAGTTCGGCGAGTGTGAGAGTCTCACCCGGTGCGATCGGCCTGGAATCCCGGTTCGATTCGGGGTCGAAGAGCCCGCTCGATGCGCGCATTCGCTTGCCGTCGATCGCACGGGTGATCTCGGAGAGATCTTGCGCTGCGGCGGTGCGGGGGTTGAGGAGGGAAATGGCCGCCAAGCCGAGAACGATTTGGGAGGTCAGCCTATTCTTCACCTGCATCACCTGTACCTCCTGCTGTTCTTTCTTCGTGTGAGGAGATGCTTTCTGCCGGGTGCCCCTTCCTAGCTTTGCGCCTCGAGGATCCTGATTCGAAAGCCCATCCGCTCCGACAGCGCCGCCATCTCCTCGAAGATGTCTCCGTACGCCACCGCGACGTGGTTGGACAAGTAATGCGCCATCAGCGTGTCGCGCCCGATACCCAGATCGGCGGCCATGAAAGGCCATTGCCGGGTCGTCCCCTCCCACCAGGCGTCCCGCTTTTCGGGCGGCAGCTTCACGACTTCGCCGCGTCCGATGTCCATCCAGAGGACCTCGTCCTTTATGTAGCAGCGCGACCAGGTGATCGCTCCCGGCAGACTCTCGCCGGCGAATGTCCCGCCTGGTACCGGGAAGTACAGCGCTGGCTGACGGTAGCTATGCACGCCTGCCAGAGCGTCGGGATCGTGGTTGAACGCGTAGGCGCCGCACGAGCCCGAGTTGAGCAGCACCCACAGGAACCGGCCCTCGTGCTTTCCGCCCCAGCGCACATCGTGGAACATAACTTCACCGTGCAGGCCCTTGGCCTGGAGTAGGCGTTTCATCATCTCCATGGGCACCGCGTTGCCTTGATCTGCCTCGGTGGCGCAGATGATCGTGTCGCCGTTCGACTCTGGCCGGCAGGCCGAGTTGAACAGCCCCTCGGCGAAGTCGGAGGGCGGGCGGAGCGGCAGCAACCCCAGCTGGTACTGCCACCCCAAGCAGTCGGCCTTGTACTCTTCGACCATGTCGAGCACGGCCAGGTAGTCTCGCAACTGCTCGCGCGTGGCATTCTCCGTGAAATCCGCGGCGTCATCCTCACCCCAATGGAAGGTCACACCGTGCCCTTTGACGAAGGCCAGGGCAGCGTCGATGCGCGCGTCGTCGATGTCGCGGCCGCGGTGAATGATCCAGGCCTGATCGACTTTGTGCTCCGTGAAGCCGTGGCGGTTCAGCAGGCGCGGTCCGAAGTAGCCGTTGATCATGCCCATGGAGGTGTCGCCCAGCATGAGGATCAAAGCGCGCCGATCCTCGAATCCGTAGGCCACCCGATCGGCCAGCTCTAGGGCGTCGATCGAAACCATCGCGCTGTATGAGATGTCCTCCTCGCTGTACTCGATACTCCCGGTGGAACACCATTCCTCCAGCCGGCCCATGAAGGCCTCATCCGCCGTCCAGTCGGGTGCGTCGGTCCAGACGCGCGAGAACTTCCGTCCCAGGCTCTCTAGGCAGGCGCCGGTGTTCAGTAGCCCAACCAGGCCCGGCCACTGACCCGAGAAATTGCTGGCCAGCAGCAGCGGGTTGTCTTTGCCGACGACGCCCTCGGTGGTGTGCGGCCCGTAGAACCAATGCACGCAGATCCCGATCATGGGATCCTCGATCGGCCCCAGCTTCTCGATCGCGTGGTGGGGCTTCGTCAGGAACCCCTCCACGACGTAGGGCTCGCGGCCGAGTCGTTTGAGGGCCGTCTCCATCTGCCGGGTTGCCTCGGTGATGCTGGGCAAGGCCAGCTGGTTGGGTACGTCCCGACCGTCGCCGGGCCAGAACAGAGCGATTCGCTGCTTCACGGTCGTCCCTCCTGGGTTCGTGGGTTGATCGGCCGACCATTGTCAACGAGTGGTATGGATATCGGCTCCCGGAGGGCGCGTGTCAACAGAGTCCACGGTGCGAATGTGTTGATGCATCGGTGCCAGGATGCGGGGAGCATGGACCAAGCTGACGCGGTGTCGGCGGACTGATGCGAGGGGTTGACGGAAGTACACAGATCATGCATAGTCTGTGCATGAGCACTCGCACCATTTCGCTCCGCCTGGAGGCCTACGAGAAGCTGCGCCGCGCCAAGCGCCTGGGCGAATCGTTCAGCGATGTCGTGATGCGTGCCTGCTGGGCTGACGAGACGATTACGGCCGCAGAACTGCTGCGTCGGCGCCGTGAGGGTGGCCCGGTCCTGACTGTAGAGGAACTGGATCGGCTCGATGCCGCGGCGGCCGACGATCGCCCGCCGGAGGATAAGTGGCCGACTCGCTGATCCTGGAAACCACGTTCCTCATCGATCTGGAGCGCGAGATCGGGCGGGGTGAAGTTGGACCCGCGCAGGAGCTACTCGAGGCTCACGCGCAGGCTGGACTCTATCTCACCTTCACGGTCGCGGGCGAGCTGGCGGCTGGCTGGCCGATGGGAGAACGTGAGCGCTGGGAGGCTTTCGTGGCGCCGTTCGAGGTGCTCTCGTGCACGCTCGATGTATGCTGGGAGTATGGAATGGCGTTCCGCTACTTGAAGGAGAACGGGCTTCTGATCGGCGCCAACGACCTCTGGATCGCGGCCACGGGCCTGGCGCATGAAATGCCTTTGGTAACGCGGGACACGGATCATTACCGGCGCGTACCGCACCTCCAGGTCATTGGGTACTGAGTGACCGTCTCACAGTCGATCGACCCACCCTGCCAACCGCAGCGCTCCTGAACGCGATCTGTCCAAGCGTTCCCTGCTCATGGCTCGGTCTTGCCATACGACTCGATGTACGGTTCGAGGATCTCCGCGCTCACCCAGTAGATGTCGTGATTGGCGTAGTAGAATAGGAACCTCCCGTCCGGCGACAGCGACGCGGTCATGTTGAAGCCCGGTGTGCTAATCTCTTCCAGGTGAGATGGCTCCGACCAGGTCCCATCTTCAAGGCGGACCGAGATGTAGAAATCGTCGTCACCCGAGCCGCCGAACGCGTCCGGCCCATAGGCATCGAACACCAAGAATCGCTCATCGGGAGATATCAGTGGATGGGCGGAAGGGTAGCGGTTCACGCCGCCGGACAATCGCTCGCACGTTCCGTACATGCCGTCCATGTAACGATAGACGCAGATGCCATCGGAACCACTGGACATGTCGGTTACATAAGCATTACCGTTGCGGGCCGTCGTCACGTACATGCCCCGGAACAGGAACTCAGGGGTACCCCATCCGTCGGACACCCTCTCCATCACCCAGATCCCGTAGGCGCTCTCCTTCGCCGCCCCTGCGCGTGGCCGAGCGCTCCCAAAGTACAGGAAGCGATTGTCGGCCGAGATGTGTGGCTCGTGATCGAGGACATCCGAATTGAAGGATGCCGGTGCCGGTGCCGTCCAGCCGTCGCCGCGCCAGTAGGAGACGTAGATGTTGTATCCACGGTTGAAGTAGAATTCCTTGCCGTCCGCTGAGAAGGTGCAGCTGAATTCGTGGCCGCCCCGGGTCGAGACGATACCGGGGGCGAAGACCTGGGGTGTAACCCCCGGCGTCGCTTGTCCGAGGTAGGGACCCTGGAGCCCCGTCGATGCCCCGGGCTCGAACTGGCTGACGATCTGGGTTTCCTCAGCCGCTTCCCGCATGGCCGCATCCAGGCGGGGCAGGGTCCAACGAGCGGCCGATGTCGAGTCGAGTTCGATGGATCGCTCCAGGCTGGTCTGCGCCAGTTGCCGATCGCCCAGGTAGATCGCGACCTCTCCCAAGTTGTCCCACGCGCGGGCGGAGGCCGGGAACAGCTCGACGCTCGCCTGATGTACAACGAAGGCTTCTTCGATCTTGCCGTTCATCAGGAGCATATAACCCGTGCCGATCAGCTCGCCTTCGTTAATCGCGAGGTCGTCCCCTTCACCGCTTCCCAGCGCGCGAAGCCGCTCGACGACGTAAGCCGCCTCGTGTTCGGACGCGAGCCGGGCGGCGTACTCGGCTGCTGACTCTCCCGAACGAATCTGTTCGTTTGAGCAGGCCAGAAGGGAGAAGAGAACTACAGCGGCGGTGGCAAATCTCGTAATCATGCCAGTACCCTCACGTCGTTCCATGCGGTTCATCACCGGCTAGCGTCCTCCGTCCACGCTGAGGGTCTGGCCGGTGATCCAGGAGGCGTAGTCGGACGAGAAGAAGAGGACCGCGTGCGCGATGTCCTCGGGCTGACCCAGGCGGCGCGTAGCGATCGACTCGACCAGCTTCCGTTGACCCTCCTCGCCGTAGGACTCCCACTGCCGCTCGGTGGCAGGGTTGGAGCGAATGAACCCAGGGGCCACGCAGTTCACCGTGATCCCGAAAAGGCCCAGCTCGTGGGCCAGTTGCCGGGTGAAGCCGATCAGCCCGGCCTTGGCCGCGGCGTAGGCCTGGATGCCAGTGAGGCTGACCCGAAGCCCCGCGCCGGAGGAGATGTTCACGATGCGGCCCGACGCTCCGGCTTTCATGCCCGGAGCCACGGCCTGCGAGAAGTTGAAGGCGCCGGTCAGGTTCACGTCGAAGATCACCTGCCACTTGTCCGGTGTGACCTCTTCCAGAGGACAGCCCACCTGGCCCGCCACGCCTCCGGCGTTGTTCACCAGGATGTCCACCCGCCCCGACTCGCGGGACGCCTCCTCCACGAAGGCCTGCACTCCGTCCCGGTCGCGAACGTCCACGACGCGAGTCTCGCACCCGGCGCCGCAGAGTTCTCGGGTCTCGGCCAGGCTATCGTCCAGGATGTCGCAGGCCCAGACCCGACCTCCCCGGTAGGCGAACGCTTGGGCCATGGCTCGCCCCAGTCCGTGTGCCGCGCCCGTGACGATGATGGTGCGGCCGCCGAAGTCGAAGTTCATGTCAGCTCCTCAAGGTTGCTCCAACGGTGCTTGCGCACGCCCTGCTCGATCTCGTGGATCTGAAGAATTAGCCGCTCCGTCAGCGGGGTGGCCACGCCTACCTCGTGGGCGAGTCGTACCACCGCACCCAACTGGGCGTCCACTTCCGTGGGACGCTTACGGACGACAAGATCGCGCCAGATTCCGCTGTGGGTCTTGGCGGAGCGGCGGTTGAAGGCGACCAGGTCGTCCAGCGATGCCTCGGCCCGCTCGTCCGGGGCGCCGCCGTGGAAGGCGTCCGGGTCGAACCCATCGAAGCCCTTCAGCGATACTCCACGAGCATCCACGACTGCCACAACTTCTCGCGCCAGCGCGATCAGCAGCGGTCGGTGCTGCTTCGCCGCCAGGACGTCGGCGATGGAGGCGTCGGTGACGGCTGTGGCAAAGAGCAGCGCGGCGTAGGCCAGTTTTCCCCAGAGGTAGCCGAAGATGTTGGAGGTGAGACGCGCGTCGGGTTCGAACTGGCACAGCAACTCGTGGATGTCCTGGACCCTCGGGGAGGTTCGGCCGTCCAATTCTCCCACGACGACGGCTCCGCGTCCGCCCCAGTGGATCACCCCGGGCTCGAGGTAATCGGCGCCGAAGTTCACGAAGGCCCCCACCGTTCTTTCGAGTCCTACCGTCTCGGCGATCTCCAGCTCGCACAGTCCATTCTGGATCGAGACCACGGCCCCGTCGCGCGCCAGATGAGGTTCCAGCTGGGCCAGCGCTTCCCCAGTGTGATGGGCTTTGACGCAGAGAAAGACCGTCGCGAAGCTACCCTGGAGATCCTCGGGACGAGCGGCCCGCACCGCCACTCGGAACTCGCTGATAGGACCGTTGATCTGCAGGCCGCGGTCGTTCATGGCCCGTACGTGATCAATGGCCCGGTCTACGAAGACTACACTCCGGCCCTCCCTGACCAGCACGCCGCCGATGGTTCCGCCCATGGCCCCGGCTCCCCAGATGAGGAGCGGCGGACTCGAGCCGGGTCGTAGTTCCCGCAGGTCGTGGGTCGGCGGGGTCTCCGTCACGCCCACCCGTCCTCCATGGTCTCCCGGGCCTCGGCCACGGCCACCTCCCAGATGGCCATCATCTCATCGTCGGGGCGCTGATAGACTCCGCCGTAGTTCCCGTCACCCACGGCCGCCTTGAATGCGGCGGGATCGAGGACCGACTTGAGCGCTGTGTCGATCAGCGGCTTCTGATCTCGCGGAAGCGCCACCCCTGCAAGACGAGTCCAGGGGAAGTTCTCGACCCAGGAGGCGTGGGATCCCACGGGATCGACCTCCTGGATCTTCGCCAGCGTCTTCGGGGCGATCCACCAGTTGAACAGCTTCACCTGATGGCCCGGGTGGTCCGCCATCCACTCTAGGGCCACGGAGCCCGCCGGCGCGTTCCCGCCGTGGCCGTTAACGAAGACGATCCGCCGAAAGCCGGCGCGCGACAGGCTGTCGAGGATGTCACGAATCAGGCGGCCATAGGTCTCGAGGCGAAGCGTGACGGTTCCGGGGAAAGCCGAGAAGTAGGGGGAGAGCCCGTAGGGTACCGCGGGAAAGACCGGGATCCCCAGGGGCTCGGCGGCTTCCCGAGCCAGCCGTTCCGGGATCAGCGCATCAACGAGGAGGCTCAGGTAGGCGTGCTGCTCCGTGCTCCCCAGCGGGACGGCAGCCCGGTCGTCTGTCTTCAGGTATTTCTCCACCTGCATCCAGTTCATGTCGGCGATTTTCACCGGATTCCTCCAGTAACGTGCTTTGCCTCGCGTATGACCTTCAGGCTAACCCCGTTCCACCGAGACGGTAGCATGATAAGACCGCCCTCTCTGGTTGGGGAGAGGTGGTGGGTGGCAGGAGAGGCCGGGGCTCTGCGCTAGCTGCGAAACGTTCCAAAGCCGCCCATGCACTCCAGCTAGCATGTGTACGAAGCGATCCGCGCTCTGGGGACTGGGCGAAGGAGCCTGGTCGAGGAAGAAAGCCGGCGGCAGCGTGTTTGCAGCTTAGAACTCGATTTCTAATCTGCAACGCTATGCCCACTACCTGCCCAACCACGCGGGCGACCCGGAAACCGGGCTACGGTGACACGAAGGGTCTGCGCGTTTTCCTCGCTGAGTATCCGGACCTCGCCACAGGTGGCCTGCTTATCACGATGACGATCATGATCACAAGAAAGGACACCTACAAGCGCCGGAGGAGCCCGGCCAGGATTGACCCGACATCGATCCTGGCGGGGTCGGTGATGCCCGAGGCCAAGCGCTGGTGCCCGCGCGACCACGCCAGCAACGCCAGCCGACCCCTACTCAGCCGGGCCGTCACGAGGTTGTTGAGCGCCTCTAGCTCGCGCAGCTTTTCGTAGTACAGCTCCAACCTTGGCCTCAACTGCTCGAGCACGTTGCTCAGCCTGACGAACCTGTCCGTGATCCGGTCCTCGACGCGCAGAAGGTCGGCCGTTGTGGGTGGGTCGCTTTTCATCAGCTCTCGGGCTTCGGGGAAGATGCGGTAAAGACTATCGAGCGCCGCTTGGTTGCCGCGTCTGTAACCCTCGAGCAGCTGAACCTCCCGCAGCATCTTCAACTGTGCATCCTTGGCCAGCCCATCGAATTCGAGCTCGGTAGCGTGATCCTCTTCTATCCCTGCGAGAATCTCGTCATGGGCGAGGATGATTTGAGCGTCCAACGAGTCGATGAGCTCGCCACCGACGTCGACCAGAGCATCGATGACAGGCTGGGCCACGGCCAGCGCATCGAGCATCTTCTCCTGGCCTCGAGCCGAATCGGCGATAGCCTCGAGCTGATCGATCGAGTAGGGATAGTCTGACCAACCCCGATCGAGCGGAACTGTCGCCAACTCGAGAAAGAGATCTCCATACGACCGGGCACGTCGTTCCGGCGTAAGGTTGCTCCTACCCAGAGCCACGGCATCGACGGAGTACGCGATGACAGAGATGACCAGCACGCGGGTCTCTTCGGCCAGAGCCGCGACCCGCAGTTGCCCCGGCCCACCCGCGTACGGTCTCAAGTATATGGAGGTGGCGTCCCACACGCCGTACCGGATATCGCTGGTGACAGCGATCGTGCTCTCGGAGAATGGCCGGATTTCCAGGCGCGTGGTGGACTTGAACAGCGTACACCCCGAAGCGAAGCCAACAGCTACGATCACTGTCGCTGCGCAGCTGATGATCACTCGCATTCGTGTCATCGACCTGATCTCCTTTCTTGTGTCACTGTCCCTGCCCGTGGACTACGTGAACGCGAAGGTGCTGGCTGAGACTCCCGCGTCGAACCCCCAAACGCTACCGGTGTGCCGTATACCAGATCGGCGACGTATACGCTCGCTCCTGGTGCACGAGTACCGCGTCTTCGGGCAGCTCCATCCCAAAGAAGGCGCGGTCGTACGCAATCCACGTCGGCGTCGGGATCTCGAGGACGCGCACATAGTAGAATGCCCGCTGGGAGGGGTCGAAATCCGGGTCGCCCCAGAATCCGAACAGCAGCGCGTCACCGATCGTGTTGGTGTAGCTCGCCTCGGTGACGTTCACGGTCTTGCCCACAGGCTGCTCGCAGCGATTATCCCGGATCCGGCGATCGTCCGAGCAGGCTATGTCGATCACGGTCTCGTGCAGCTCACCTGACGCGTCGAGCCACCCCTTGACGATCTGGATGCGATCGAGATTCGTGCCGTCGGGATCCCGCAGCACGCGCACCATGAACTTGGGAGCAACTCCGGCGGGAGCGTCGCCCAGATCTCCACCCATCGGCACGCCACGTTCGTACCCCGTATCGACGAAGTCAGGCCGGTAAACCTCGTCCTCGTCAAAATCCCAACCGGCGAAGACGCGCACGGTCATGCGGGTACCCGTGGTAGCATAGACTTCTTTACGCTGCATGGCGTCGAACAACGCCTCGCGCGTGTTCTCAGTTGCCCACACCGCTGCGAGCCCCGCAGCAAGGGACTGATAGTGACGTATCGTGTAGTCCCTGCCCTCAGGATCCTCGAGGAACCCCGTGATCATCTCATCGAATCTCTCGGGCGTGCCCGGTTCGACCGGCGTAGCCTTGCCGAAGAAGTTGTTCTCTTCCGCCGTGGCGAGGGACGTGTGCGAGTCGGTCGAGCCCACCATACCGAACTTGAATGGGTTCGCGCCAAGGTCCCGCTCGAACCGAAGGCCCCGCTTCAACGCTTCGCGCGCGTACTCTCGCGGGATCATATCAGAGTCCTTGGCGGCGGCGAAGCTGCCCTTGTCCCATGTTCCGTAGTCGGCGAACTCGTCGGTGGGCGAGAGCGACGGGTGCGTCTCGCCATCACCCTTGATCTGCGTGACCTCGTATAACGGTTCCCACCGCATTCGGCGTTGTGCGTAGTCGCGATCGAGCGGTCGTCGGTCGGTGAACGTCACGTCGTCGAACATCAAGCCATTGGAGAGGTTCCCGTTGTGGGCCAAAGCCAATAGCTGCCCACCGGTCTTCTCCTCATAGGCTGCCATCCAGTCCCACAGATCCTCGGGATCGGTGGAGTCATAGTTGGAAAACGGCAGCACACGGTCGGCTTGGTCTTTGTCATCCCGGAAGATCACGTTGCGATGGAGGTTGCTTCCCCCCGGGCTGGAGGTCCACTCGAAACCGATGAGTGCGGTGAAGACGCCCGGCTGGTTGAACTGCTTGGCCGAGGTCGTGAGCCGTTCCCAGATTGTCCGCGTGAGCGCGTCTTGGCCCGCCAGCGGATCTTGGCGTGCCGCCATGCTCGCACCCCACAGCGCGTAGGCCTCGCCCCACTTGCCGCTCTTGACCAGACCATGTATCTGGCGGCCGAACTCGGTCCTCAAGAGTTCGGGGTTCGACTCCGCGATCATCGGCGCCAAGCCCAGGTTCTCGGCGTGATCGGCTATCACCAGGAAGTCCAACGGGCGGACCAGCCTCGCCTTCACACCGGTACTGGACACCACCATCTCGCCCCGGGCAAACCGGTACGCTTCGTCTGGCCCTAGCGTATTTCCGATCATCCCGGCATCGGTGGAGTATGAGGTGTGCAGGTGGGTATCGCCCCAGAAGACCCGCAGTGGGTACCCGCGGTTGAGATGCGGCGAGTACTCTGGTCGGTCGATGCTCGCCTTCGAGGTGTCGGTGATGATCTGCCCTTGGGCCGGGGCCACCATCAGCAGAGCGGCTCCCACGAGCAGCAGGAGCAGTCCCACTCTCTTCTCTGTCGCTCTCATGTCAGTTCCCTCTCGTTCATCACAACTTCACTGCGGCACGTGCACGGATCACTGCGACCCCGGCGCCGGCAGTAAGAACTGCACTTGCACGCGGAACTGCCAATCCGGCCCAATATCCGGCTTGACCACGTTGTAGAAGGCACCCACCTGTGTGTTGATCGGCAGCTTTCCTGCAAAGAAGAGTCTGCCGGCGCCCAACCCGAACGGGACCACCCACCGTTGACCGGAGTCGGCCTTCCAGTTCACCGTGATGATCGGTGCGCTATTCACGTACCATCCGTCGCCAAGCTGGCGGACGATGAAGTACTGTATCAGCCCCTTATTTACATCGCCACCTTCGGAGTCACCGGCGATCGACCAGACGTTGTTGGCTAGGATACCCAGGGTCCACGGGCCGGGCTGCGCGAGGACGACGATGGACGGCCCCAAGCTCCACTTCTGCGTACCACGCTCGGCACCACCGGTGGGAAGTTCAACGACTGGCCCCAAGCCCCACATCGTGGAGCCACTGCTGGGTACGTAGAACGCCGTGAAGATGATATCAGCCAGGCCTGACGAGTAACTGCCGCTCTCGGCCGTTACGTCGGGCAGCCAAACGATCGGGAAAATCGTGCGCGTGATGAGTTTCCCACCGGCCAACGGGATGACCGGCTGGATGTTCAGCACGTTTCGCGTGCGATCGTATTCGCCGAGTCCGAAGTCGGTGTTGTTCTGGAAGGGAAAGCTCATCAGGTCGGCTATCGGGTTAGCGGCCTTTTGGGAAAGTTCGTGTGCGGATTGCTGCGCCCGCAGCGCGGACGAAGACAGCAGGATCAGGACTGCCAATGCTAAAACGCGATATGGTGACATTGTCTTCCTCCGTTCAGTCCTAGCTTTCGTATGGCCCGACGATAGTGGAGCCGCGGTCTTGCTTCTCTCATGTAATCGTCGCTACTGCGCCAATTTCGACTCGCGTTCGGGCCAGCGGGTTGCCCTCGCCTCTGAGTGGTGGCAACGTGACGACAACATAAGCCGAGACACCAGCTGGGATAAGCCAATGCGTTCACTGCTCGAAGAGACCCTTGAGGCTTGGTCCGACGTCAGGCAAGGACTGATCGAGGAGTTGGAGAACATCCCCGACGATCGCTTCGACTTCCGTCCTACGCCGGAGACGCGCAGCGTCGCCGAGCTGACCCAACACATACTGGAAGTCGCCCTCATGATGACGGGCGAGCTGACGAGGCCCGACACCGACTTTCGCAGGGCACCGTGGCCGGAGCTGCTCGATCTCTACGCCGCGCATGTCAAGCAGGCGACTTCGAAGCGGCAACTGATCGATATGCTGGCGCAGTCGTTTCCGGAGGCTGAACAGAGATTCCTAGAAGCCGGCGAGCTGCACATGCTGCAGCTGATCGAGCGGTTCGACGGAGAACAGGGGACTCGGTTGGCGTGGCTGAACCACGGGATCGCCCAGGAGATGTACCACCGCGGCCAGCTCGTCACGTATCAGCGGCTGATGGGGATGGAGCCGGCGCTCACGCGCAGGATCCGGATGGGTTGAGGCGAGGGTCGACCATCCACGTCGCCGAGGTGCGGCCACTCCTGTGAATTCCCAACTGCCGGCTAGACACAGGTGCGCGATATGACAGAACAACCGCGCTGGGTCGAGCGCGTATTCCAATTCGACTTCCCGGTCGAACTCCATGGTCAGCTGATCGAGCGACTGGCGTGTACGTCGCAACGTCTCGAGGAGTTGACGGGCTCGCTTCGCGTCGAGTTGCTGGTGGCACGTCCAGAGGATGGCTGGTCGATCCAGGAGAACGTCGGGCACCTCCTCGACCTGGAATCGTTATTCATCGGCCGACTGGACGACTACGAAGCGGGGGCGGACGAGTTGCGTCCCGCCGATATGTCGAATCGAGCCACGGACGCGGCGGGTCACAACGATCGCGACATCGCCGAACTGCTGACTGAGTTCAAGCAGGCGCGCGCGCGACTGGTGAAGCGACTCGCGAAGCTTCCGCCGGAAGCGTTTTCGCGCTTCGCCTTACACGGTCGGCTGAACGTGCAGATGCGATTGGTGGACATGTGCTACTTCCAGGCCGAGCACGATGACCACCACATAGCAAAGATCGAGCGTCTCTGTAAGTTGCAGGCCCGAAGCAGACCTCGCTAACAGAGGAGCAGGGTGTTGTAGCTCTTGCCTGCATGTCACAGTGTCAGATTCTACAAGAGCTGCTGATCGGCATCGCTAGAAGGAGGCGAGTGGGGGCCACGAGCGGACATTTGGAGCGCGGTGGCTTGTCCGAGATCTTGGCCCTTATTGCGCGACATGAAGCGAGGGCCTCCACTCGCCTCCCACCACTCTAGCTACTCGATCGGTTGCCCGCCCGCGTCGACGTTCTCTTGCGTGAAAAGACGCGTCCCCAGCACGACGTGCTTGGGGACCGCTTCGCCACCTAGAATCGCCAAAGCCATTTCGATCGCTTCCGCGCCTCCGGTCGGGTAGAGGAACGTCGCGTCGAGGATTCCCTGCCGGACGTATTGCTGCCCTTCATGTGGCAGGGCATCGATGCCCACGAAGAGGATGTCGTCTTCTCGCCCCGCGGCGCGCGCCGCCAGCCAGGCCCCGTGGGCGCCGGGATCGTTGTGAGCATAGACGACGTCGATTTCCGCGTTGGTGGCCAGCGCCGATTCCATCTCCCGGCGCGCGTTCGGCTCGAGCCACTGCATCTCGCCAGTGAAGACGATCTCCAGCCCCTGGTTCTGATCGAGCTGCAGGCCCTCGAGAAATCCCTGGTTGCGGTCTTGCCCGGGGGTCGATGTCATCAACCCCTTGAGCTCGACTATCCTCCCTCGCTCGCCCAGCATCTCCTGAATCCACTTCCCAGCTTCGCGGCCGATTCGCACGTTGTCGGCCCCGATGAAGCTGGTGTACTGGTCGCCCTGGACCTCGCGATCGAGCACGATCACCGG
>JBDHHL010000004.1:0-27812 GCA_039589375.1 Gemmatimonadota bacterium
AGACCTCGATCTCGAATCCCTCATTCTTGTAGTCGTTGGTGCCCTCCCGGTGCCAGTAGCAGGCGGTTTCCTCGGCGTACTCACCCGATATCATGACCACTCTCGTTTCGGGAAGACTATCCATCTCGTTCTTCCGTTCCTTGGACATCGCGACGACTGGTTCGGTTCGTAGCGACGGAGTCCTGGCGTCTCCTCGAGAGGAAAGGCGAGGTGAGGATGTCGGGCAGCTCGAGCGGCTCATCCCGGCGATGGAGCTTCTTCCAGGACGGCGTGTCGGATTGGAACGGATCGCCCAGGTCGAGGATCCGGTTGCGTGAGGAGTCGACGATCCGGGCCCAGTCACAGATTCCCTTGCGTTTTTGAGATCTCAGACGCTTGATCTGTTCACCGCGCACGCGGCCGCGACCGAAGGTCGGGGGCGTGTCCATGGCGACTGCGATCTCTTCGTCGGACGAGATGCGATGGTCTAGCACGCCTTGGCGGTCACTGGGGTCCCAGCTGGCCGAAACGGATGTCGATCTCGCAGAGTTCGGCGCGCAACGTCATGTGCGATTCCCAAAACTCGGAGGGCGACAGGCCGCGCGATAGGGGCTGTTCGACCAGGGCATCGGTCACATCGGGCAAGTCAACTGCCGCTCGCAGCATGGCGACTAGGCCGTCGCGGTCTCGCGGCGCCCGCTTCGTCGATTTCTTGCCGGCGAGACGGCACTTCAGGGCTCGGTTCCAAATGGGGAGCGCATCCCAGTCGATGCCATGGTGACGGGCTCGCTGCTTGAAGATCGCGAGCTTGATCGGCCAATCGAGGACGGTGTCCAGCGCGGCGGGATCGCGCTCCAACGCGTCCAGGACCAGCCGCCACGTGGTACAAACCTCATCCGTCCAAGGTGGCATGAAACGAGTTCCCTTGTGCGACTCCACCTGCTGTAGATAGCGACGCTGGATCTCCAGGGCAGAGATCAGGTCGCCGTGGCGGACGGGCACACGCACAGAGCAAGAAGGGTCGGAAGCGAAGGCACGCGTCGCCGCCAGGGGCTCCTTCAAAGCCATGTCCTCGACTGGCCTCAGACCCGCGTCGCACAACTTGAGGATCAGCGCCGTGGTTCCCAACCGCAGGTAGTCCGACACATGAGAGCAGATGCTCTCTCCGGCAACGACGTGGAGTCGGTGAAAGCCGTGCGCGGCCAACGGTTCGTCCCTCGTGTTGAAGATCGCGTGCCGGTTCCCGATATCGGAATCGAGACGCTCGACGCGGGGGGACAGCGAGTAATCAATCCCGGGCGAACTTGGATTGAGACCGCCGGCTCCGGTGAACACGACGCGCGACGCCAGATGCGGGGTGATCTGGCGGGAAAGCTCGGACAGGTCGCACTTGGTGAACAGGTAGTTCTCATGGGCACCCCAAGTCGCGCCAGACACGTAGTCCACGTTGCATTTAAAAAGCACCACTCGGCCCAGCTTGGGCGAAGACTGCTCCATGCCGGTCGCGGCCTCCAAGAGCGTTTGCTCCCCCGCTCGACTGTAGCGGATAGCCTCGTCGGGGCTCGTCACCTCGGATGTGGCCCACTCGGGGTGCCCGCAGTCCACGTACAGGCGCGACCCGCTGCCCAGAAACACATCGTGTGACGCCCTGCCTCTGAGGGAAGGCTTCTGCCGCCTGACGGAGTCGACGAGGCGGGCTACCCATTCGTCATCCTGAAGCCTTTTTCCCGAGGGGTCAAAGGCCACGAACCCGAACTCCGTCTCCATGCCCATCAGGGTGCGATCCATGCTACTGGCCTCCGCTCTGTCTGACGTCGCGGACGAACTCGCTGCTGTTGCCGGATAACGCGTTGCCGATGGCGGCGCCGGCTGCTTCCAGGAGACTGGCGGTCTCGGCACGCAACTCGTCAATGCCGTCATCTTCAGGCCCGTCCTCATCATGTGGCGGGCCTGGTGCGTGACGCTGGCGCTCTTCCTCGGGGTGCTGCCTCTCGCTGTCTCTCATGTCTGCCTCCGTCGTCTCGTTGGCTTGCTGTTGCCCTTTGAATCCTTCCGCTTATTGCCGACTGCCAGGGGGGAGCCTTGAAGGCGCGCCTCTAGATACTCCTTCGTGAAGCCGAGCGGATCGTACAGCTGGAATGTGCGTGCAGCCTGGCCGTGGGATGCGTTGGAAGCAGCGAAGGTGATGTGGTCCCAATCCACATCTTGCACGCTTCCGCTTGCCAGCGCCCTGAGCAGCCATGCGCGCGTCCAGGCACGCGTGTCAGTCGGCGGCTGACGTGTGAGATGATGGATCTCGGCATGGGTCACGATGTGCTCGACCAAACCCTCTCGCTCGCAGGCCCAGTAGAGGCCCTCGCGCTCATCGAGGCTGCTGTAAATCAAGTCCAGGTGCTTGACTTCGGGCGAGCGCCAGTCGAGATCGGGCCGATCACGCAGCGTCACCTCGATCAGGTCTCGCTTGAGCACCCAATCCAACCTCGAGCGAAGGGAATCGATCGAGCCTGTCTCTAGCTTGGAGAGAGTATCCTCCCACAGCTCGAGGATGGCCGCCGAGTCCGGCACGTAATCTCCGAAGCCCGGGTTCTCGGCGAACTTCTTTGCGCGCTCCAGAAATAGCCACTGCAGTTCAACGGCTGTCAGGGACCGACCATCAGCAAGCGGAGCGCGGGCGGCGAGATTAGGGTCTCGGCTCCACGTGTGGACGGCTGCGACGGGATCGTCGAGGATGAGACCAACGTCCACCTGTCCGGCCTCGAGCATCGCGAGCACCAGCTGCATCGTTCCGACCTTGAGGAACGTGGCCGGCTGGCAGAGCGTGTGATCGAAGAAGATGCAATGAAGTCGCGCATAGCGGTCGTTCAGAGACGAGGCCCTGTCAGAACCCCAGGAGTGACCGCAGTGGGCCTCGTCGCGAGTATTGACGAGCGGTCGGTTGTAGGTGGTCTGGATTCCTTGAAGTGTCTCGATGAAGTCTGCCCGCTGGCTGAGCTGATAGTCCACGGGCTCGTGTCCGTTCTCGCTGCCCACCTTTCCCTGGCCGGTGATGACGATGCTGGAGGCCTGGAACGCGGCGAGCACGAAGAGGTCGGGGTACATGCGATCGAAGAGGCGACGCCAAGTGCCTCGTGAGATCAAGAAGTTCAGGTGGCTGCCGTAGGACTGTCCGTGGCCGTCGCTGTTGTTGGCTAGCACGACCAGCCGTTCGCCGGGCGAAAGGGCGGCGCTGGCCGCGCGCATCGCGTCGCGGGCTATTACTAGCATGGCACGGGAAGCGGCCACGAAGTCGCGGGCGCTGAGGACTTCAGGAGTACACACCTCGAGGTGGTTGAGGTCGATGTAGCAGCAGGCGCCGTTGGTGCGGAGGAACTTCCGTCCCCAGTCTTGTGGATCGGTATGGCCGTTGGTGGAACCGTTGCCTTTGCCCTCGGGCGAACCGTAGTCAGAGGTGTTATCTGCTCCGTAGCCTCCAGGCCCGTAGGCGTAGTCGCGGGTCGGCTCTGCGTGTCCGTAATGCGTGCGCCACTGTCTCCGGGCGGGGTAGTAGACGCCCGAGCGGTAGGTCCATTCCGACGCAGCGTGGCCACCCCACCCGGCCGACCCGGAGCCGTTGCCGCTGCCCGAGTTCCAATTGGAGGCGGAAGCTCGCGCAACGCCGTCGATGCAACGGAGCAGCAACCGAGCGGCCTCGGCACCGGTTCCCTGGGGGCTCTCGCGCCCGAGGATGAAGTTCCCCAGCTCGCTGTCGCTGCCGATGAGCTTGACCACGCGCTCCGGCAGGTCGCGGCTTCGCAGCAGACTGGCGCTCATCGCAGATCTCCTTTCGCTCCGTTCGGGCCGCTGCTCAGGCCACGAGGTATCGATGGCGGTTCACCTTGCGGCGGATCGGGTCCACCGCCACGACGTCGGCCTCCTCGGAGAGGTCGGTCAGGTAGTGGATGGCGTTGTGGACGCTCAACGTCGTGGAGAGCTTGTCTATGGCCTCCGCTACGGCTTCGTCGATGTCCGTGACCGTGATGCCGTCCTGTCGATCGCGACCGACACGGATGCCGCCGTCCTCACGCTGCGAGCCCGCCGCACGGGCAAGGGCCCGATGTTGGGCGGCCCGACATATCTGCCGGATCAGGCGCCCGCTGATGAGTTCACGCGCCGCGACCCTACGCTGCGACCCGTCTCGGAACCGGAGCACGGCAACCTCGTTGTCGGCGTTCGGGTCGAAGAGGCGGGAGACCGCTGCATCGATTGCCGCTGTACGCGTCTCGAGCTGTGCGGCACCGTTGACCCGGTAGGGAAGCGATTCGGGAAGGTGGATCTGGAAGATCTCGTGGGCGCCGTATCGTGACGGCCGACCAATCGGCACTTCCAGGCCCGAGAGACGCTCGAGGATGGCGGGGTCCAGCAAGTCCTTGCGGTTCGTGGCGGCGATAACCGCGACGCGATCGCGTTGCTTGAACCCGTCAAGGCACGTCAGCCATTGGGAGAGGAACTTGTCCGAGTGGTAGCTGGCGAACCCACCTCGCTGACGACCGATGGCCTCGACTTCATCGATGTAGAGTACGGTCGGGCCGTCGTGGTCGTTGAGCGCTTTGAACAGTTGACGGATGTTCCGTTGGGACTCGCCTACCCAGGGAGACTCCAGCTCGGAACCGGAGATGCTGGCGAAGCGGCATGGAACGCCGGCCCTCTGGGTGACCTGATAGGCGATGGTTCGGGCTGTCAGCGTCTTTCCGCATCCCGGCGGTCCCACCAGCATAGCCGAGTGGTTGTACTCATCCAGGCCGAAGCGGCGAGCGAGGTCCGGCTCGGCGAGGCAAGTGGTGAACAGGGAGATCAGCGGTTCGAGCTTGCCATCGAGGCCGCCGACGCGAGGAGGCTGCTGGGTGACCTCCTGGATGTTCGCGAAATGAGGATTCGACTCCGTCGTGGAGATCTTCCCAAACGCGAGGCCAACGTCGCGGCTCCAGAGGACCTGGTCACCGGGACCGGGAAGTTCTTCCCGCAGATCGTCTGTGGTATCGACGACCACTTCCACATCACGGTCGCGGACCACAAGCCGGTTCTGGGGCAGGCAACGTTCCACTGCTGCTGTCTCGCCGATCTGACGTCGGTCCTTCGCCTTCGCCAGAATGACGCCGAGGCTGTGCGCCAGGAACACACTGTCGCCGGGCGCGAGCGGTTCGGTCACCGACTCCTGATCGATGTCTACGAGATGTCGCGCTCCTTGGTGAAATACCGTCGCTAGCGTTCGTCCGGAGGTTTCTACAGTGCCCAGGTATGTCGCCTCGTGGAGCGGCGGTGCTTGGAGCTTCTCGATGTACTCTACGAGTTTGTCCTGCTTGGCGCGGAGCTCGTTTAGAAGGACCTGGACTTGTTCCAGCGAGGAGCGGAGGTTCGTGATCTCGGTGAGGAAGAACTCGTCCAGCTGGCGGCTCTCCTCTGCGTCCCGGCGCCGGCTCTGAACGAAGTCCACCTTTGCCTCGATGGTGGGAGCACGCTCGCCGGCTGAACGGAGGATCGCGGCGTATGAAAACTCGGGACGGGATCGTGGCATCAGGACACCTCACTCTCGCAGGAAGATCTCGTCTTTCGGCCGGACGTATCCGTCGAGCAACGTTCGGAGTCGGGCTTGGTGCCGATGGCCCCGCCGGTACAGGCCAACTCAGCCTCGCCCCCCGGCAACGCTGGACGACTGCCCGGCACCGGGTGAGCGGGCTCCGTAACGGCGGGGCCGACCAGGTAGAAATCGCGCGACATCACCATCCCGAACCGCCAACCGAACACGTCGCAGCGCAGGTCAGGCTCGCCGAAATCGCTGAGCAGGACGGCGATGTTGAACGCCCCGGGGAAGACCGTTCGGTGCAGGGCGATGTCGTCGCGGCTGAAGAAGGGCCGCATTAGGGGACAGACTTGTCTTCGCTCTTGGGGGCACGAGCGACACCAGAACGGGTGCGAATGTATCCAGCCGAGGAGCATTTCATCCTTGCCGCGAAGGTCCACGGCTGCACGGACGGCGGCCCAGGTGTCTGCGGTAAACGTGAGACGGGATCTGTCCGCGACCGTATGACGCGCGGGAATGAAAGCGGTGATCGCTGAAAAGACTTCGGTGCTCTCAGAGTCCCTGAACAGCCGACCGATCAGTACACCGCCGGTTTCGATGTCACCCGCATCGCGAGCCAGCGCCTTTGCCTCGTTGATCACGCGCTCTGGGATGAACACCGGCATGTCAGCGCCCGACGCGGAAGCGTCGACTGCCGGATCGATCGGGGACTCTTGTTTCGCAGCGTGGTCGATGTGCGCGGCGAGCGAAGCAGTCCCGAGTGGGAGCGGCTGCGTGACGTCCTCGACGTGGAAACGCGGTGTCTGAGGGTCCGCCTCACCCGGGGCCGCCTCGTGCTTCTGGAAGGCGCTCAGCTGATAAAGGAAGCGCTGCCCGTCGAGTAGCTTCCCTTCGCTGACCAGCCGCGAAGCGCATCGCTCTACCTCGGCCCCCAGATAGGTTCGCGGGATGGTGAAGCTGAGCGCTCCATTGTCGGGGGCTGGCTCTTCTGCTTGCGATGCGCAGGGTTCTTGCAAGATGACATGGAAGCCGCTGACATGTGGCTCGCCGTGGTCATGCTGCCAGATAGGTTTCATGGTCGCCGACGGCGCACGCATCAACGGGGGCACCTGCCCGAGCCGAACGGCCCTGAAGTGTGCCCATTGCACAGCGGCGTCCCAGTCCGGCTGGACGGGAAGCTGATCGATCGGCTTCCCGTCCAGGTCAGTGATGTCCGCGACGTAGCGGTACTGGTCGGTGAGGCCCATCCCCCTACGCTCCAGCTCCCGCGTTGATCTTCGGGTGCAGAGAGATGACGTCGCCGGTCTGGAGTGCCTCGCCGACGATCTCGGAGTTGTGAAGATGCCGCGCCTCGCGCTGCAAGCGGCCGTGGTAGGCAACCGGTGCTCCGGCCGAGTTGGAACGGCTCAACTCCATCTGGTCGACTAGGTCTCCCACGAGGTCTCGGACCGTGGCATCGGCCGGATAGCCGAGCAGACGCTTACGGCGCTGTCCGGTTACGTCGGTCGCCTCGATGTCCACGCCCTTCCCGTTGCCGTTCAGGCGACGGGCGGTTGATTCCTTCAGAGTGACCATGAGGATTCCTCCTTCGTGATGGGTGGTGGTCGTACATAGCGATCACTGTGCCTTTGACTCGCCCGCTTCCGTTTTCGGGACGTCACTGCTTTGGCGCGTCGCCCCGGTCTCCTGCCCGGCAGGGAACGCGGATGGCACAGTTCGAGAAATGCGCGGGCAAGTTCCGGATCCTCGGCTAAGGCTCGCACCTCTCGGCCGCACAGATCACAGGCGACCGAAAGGGCCGAGAGCGAGTGGGCGAGGGTCGCACCGGAGGTCGTCGCAGGGAGTCTGACCTGGAAGAACGCATGGTGACCGCTCTCAGGCTTGCCGTTGGATCGGCGGGAGATGGCCGAGACCATGCGCACGGACCCGGAGACCGACAGCATCAGAGTGGCGACGGCCAGACGCGAGATTTCCTCGTCGGGTGGCTCGCCGCGGTTAGGATTAACCGAGATGTAGATACCGCTGGGCTGGTGCTCGACGCTCGCCTGGTAGAAGGCGCCGTCCGCGACGTCGAGGTCGACGCTGATGCGACCCTCGGAACGTTCGCTGAAGCTCCAACCGGCTTCGGCGCAGAGCTTGGGCAGGCCGGCAAGCTGCTCGGCGACGGCCGTGCCACCGAGCACAGCCTTCGGCGGCGCGCCGCCCAAGTCGGCGCCTAGCGCGACGGAGACGCCCATGATCGACCGCATCACAAGCGCTTCGAGTTCGTCGGAGTCCTGAACGGCCGGCTCGTCGAGCGGTATTTCCGCTCGGACGCGCACGGATCCGCCATCGAGCACGAGCTTGGCGTTTCCCGGAAGCTGGGCGTTCTGCGCCAGGAGCCCGATCGGTCTCCGCGGTCGCCCGGGCCGGTTCGGGAAATCGATGACGAACCAAAGATCCGCGAGGACAGCGATACCGCGCCGGCCGCCGATGGTCATCTCCCAACGATTGTCCTCGCCAGCGACATCAACAGCGTGGCGGTCCATCCCCGCCGTGACGAGGGCATCCTGCAGTCTGGTTCTGCCGGATCGGAGTACGGACGAGCTGTGCATCATCATTCGTCCTCTGTCGTATGCGTCGAATTCCCGCTCACTTGACCCTGGTCGGGCTCCGAGGGCGCAGAGTCCGAGTCGTACGGCGATGTTGTGCCGGTTCTTCGCTTCAGCGGCCTGCGGTCCAGGGGGAAGCGATCCATGTTGCTCCTCGCCCAACGGCATGCGGCTTCGTTGAGCGGGTCCGTCAAACCGAGTTCTTCATAAACCAGGATCTCGTAGCACTGGAAGAGCAGATCGACGAGCCCTGTCCCCGCCGGCATCATCCCCGGGCAAATTACCGGAAAGCGCACGTTGGGATGCCAGGCCTCCTGAGGGGCCAGCAGAGTGACCAGCGCTCGAGAGTCCGGGCGACGGAGGTAATCCTCCGGGAAGACGATGCCGACGAGGAAACGGTCGCAGGTCTTGATCTCGCCGTCCTCATAGACGAGGCCCGTGCAGTGGAACTCTGCCATATACCGGTTCGCTGGTGACGGCCCTATCGGCGCGAGCGTGAGGATGTCGCTGGCTTCAGCCAAAGCGAGCCCGGCCGCCTGCTCACGTTCGAGGAACGCTTGGAACACTCTGTCCACCATCGCTCACGCTCCCAGCTCGAAGTGCCGCTCGACCGTCCCAACGCTGAGCGAGAAGAGATCGCCTTGCTGCAACCCGACATCGGCGAGCGACTGGCGCAGCAGGTGATCCGGCAGCGCGTCGGCAGCCAGCCGGTCCAAGGAGTAGAAGTGCTGCGGGACCATCGAGCCGCTGCAAACCGAGCACTTCGCGTTGGCCGTTCGCCCGGACAAGAAGAGCACGTCGCCGGCATTGCGGCATTTGTCGCAGCGAGTCTTGGTGACGAAGCGGTGGGGCTCGACCCTCAACTCGACCCTGCTGTCACCGTTCTCTTGGACACCAGCAAGCAGCTGCCCGTCGAGGACCTGCCCGACCGATATCTCATGAGGGCGAGACTCGAGCTTCTCGAGTGCCCAGCTCGCGTGATCAAAGCGGCAATGCGGATTACGGCCGAGATTTGTGACGAAATGAGTGTGGTGCTGGGCGGACATAACCAACTCGCGGCCGGCGAGGGAGTCGTCCCACGTGCCGCGGAGGATATGCTCGCACTCGGCCGCCGCGAGGCTTGCCGCCAGCGCTCCTAGGTAAGAGGGGGCCCGCGTGCTAGGCGCTGTAGCCACGTGCGGATCACCTGGGTCACCGGCACACGGCAAGACCTGTTGCATCGTGTTGTAGGCTTCATCGCTCAAACCGCACTCCATACAAGGGCCGTCGAAGCTTGGCCGGTATACGCTGACACGGACGAGTCGACCGTCCGGCTCGACGCCCGCGTCCACCCAAGGCACTCCGAGCCGCGTCGCAATCTCGTTCACGAACGTTCTTGCTCGAAGCGAGTCCAGTGCTGCGAGAAACAGGTCGGCGCGGAGAGTCGCCCGCGGTAACTCCTCTACTTGCCGCTGCAAAGGGACGACCTCGAGTGCGGCATTGATCTGGCGCAGGCGATCCGCTGTGGCGATCGCCTTCGGCTTGCCCACATCCCGGACGCCGATCTCTTGGCTCGACAAGTTCGACCGGTCGTAGATGTCGCCGTCGATGAGGATGATCTTTCCCACCAACTCGGTCAGCCGGGCCAACAGGCTGGCCAGCGGCGACCCGATGTTTCCAAGACCGATAAGACAGACCGTCTTCATCGGGTGGCCCGAGGCCGGCTGGGCTTGGCCTAGGATATCAGAGCTCATGTGGACTCCATTCGTAGTCGCCGTCGAGCGCGGTCGGGTGACCGCACACACAGCCCTCTGAGTAGGTCCAACAGGGAAACTCCTGTGTTTCGTGATACCAGCTGCCGCATGAAACGCAGCGGACTGCCGGACTGCCGGTTTCGATCACAGCCTTGCAACGCGGACAGAAGCGGGGTTCATCCGATTCCGGGAGAGGCTCTACGATCGGAAGTCTCTCGGCGGAGAAGTAGAACGGTGGACGGTCCGCGAGCTGGATCGAGTCACGGTCACGCAGCACCCGCAGGCCGTTATGAAGCGGCACGCCGTTCACTCTGGCCGAATGGTCGGGCCGAGCGAGGAGGGCAAAGGTGTCGCCGGCAGCCGAGCTCGCGCAGGACAGCAGTAGGACCCCATCGGATGGGGGGCGCGAGCCCAGTTCGTGGCGCGTCAGGGTCGAGGCTGTGGGCCGCAGCGTATACACCGCGTTCTCCAACTCGTGCGCGCTCCAGCCGTCGGAATCGTTTGAAATCCACATGTGGCTCATGGCGACCGCCTGCCTTTGGTGCGGACCGGAAACGACATGGGGCAACGAATTAATCGTCCACTAACTAGTCATCAACTAACTGGTCTAGTCATTCTAATGACTGTCTCCTCCGCTGTCAACCCTGGTGAGGCGGCCCGGGTCAGTGCGGGATCGGGGAAGCCGGGATCAATGGAGGAGCGGGGCTTCTGTGTGAGGATGGGGGAAGTGTGGCGAAGGCCCCGGAAGCGGATAGCCCTGCGTCAGGCTCCGTCGGAGGCGCCGGGTTCGATGCGGAAGGCGGTCGACTCGGAGATGGCTGTCCGGGCCAAGCCGCGCAGGGTCTTGATCACCGCCTCGCGGTACCCAGGCTGCGAGAGAGCTGTCACGAGATCCCGGTACGCGGCCTCAAGCTCCGGGTCCGCTTTGAGGTCCATCGCGATGCGGTCGGGGTCGAGCGATTCGCGTTCAGCTGACGCGCCGGGGCCTTCCCGGGAGGGAGGGGTGCCCCCAACGCGCCGCCCCGAGCGGCTGCGGGCACGCTCCAATCGGGCACTGTCGATGCCGGCGAGGAACTCCTCCCGCTCGGGTTTCGAGAACCCGAAGACCCTAGTGAGCGCGACGGCAAAATCCCACGAGGGGAGGCGAAGCTCGTTCTCGAGGTGTGATATGTAGGAGTCGGTGGCCCCCACGCGCATACCTAACTCGCGTTGGGTGAGCTCGAGGCGCTGCCGCGCCCGGCGAATCCGTTCTCCGTATCCGACTATCTGCGGGCCTCCCTCATCAGAGTCCGTCGCGAGGCCGATTCCGATGGCAAGACCCAGACATTATACTAACTACTACGCTACAAAACAAGTCAAGTCAATTTGGGGCGCTAACTGCGGTCGCTGGACTGGGAAGGTGTAGAAAAGGGAAGCCGGGCGGACTCAACTCGTCCCAGGGCGTTCTTTGGGGCACAGAGGCCGTCAGCCGCGGGATAGCATTGATTCAGGGGCCCGAGCGGGTGGCACCCGTCGGTGGCGCAGACTTTATTGCGAATCTGTCAGTTTTCGTCGATAGTATTAGGCAAGGCCCCCTAGACCATCGATTCGGCAGCACTGCCGCTCCGTGTCCTCGCCTGGACCCTTTGGGGACCGGGCTAGCCACGAGGAGGACGCTATGCCCAGAAGGCCACGCACTCCCGCCGACATCGAGAAGGCTTACGATGAGCAAGAAGACATGGATGTCATCGCCGCCGTATGCCAGGGCTTCTGTAAAGGTCAGAGCGGGACGAAGATCCGCGAGGGAGTGGAACGAGAGCTCGGGCGGAGCCTCAGTCGGGAGGAGCCGTACAAGATCCTCTCGTTCGCCGGCCTTAGGGGCTGGCTCGAGTTCGTACCTCCTCTCGAGCACAAGCGAGCCGACAAGATCCGCTGGGATCACCCCAAGCTGGAAGGCGTGGAGGTCGTCAACACGAAGGACCCGGAAGAGGTGGCGGCAAGAGCGGCCCGGACGCTGCTGCGATTGGTGCGGCGGCGAGCCTACGATAGAGATGTCGTGCATGTAGGGCTGGCAGGTGGCTGGACAGTACTCCAGACCGTGCAGAGTTTCGCGAAGCTGCTGAGCCTGCCGATGCGCGATCTGCCGAAGGAGCTGTGCTTTCACGCGATGGTCACCGGGCTCCAGGCTAACCATCCGGAAACCGACCCGAACACCTTCTTCAATTTCCTCTCCTCGCTGCCTCCGCTCGAGACAAGCTTCGTCGCCCTCCACGGCCCGGCTCTACCCACAGCGGAGATGATCGCACAGCTGAGGAAGACACACGTGCCGACGCAGAGGGCGTTCGAGAGGGAGGAGGAGATCGACATCATCGTCACCTCGGGAAGCAGCTGGAAGGATGGGGACAGCCAGCTTCGCAACCTGATGCTGGACTACCAGCTGGAGGAAGAGGTGGCGAAGCTGGAGAAACGTGGCTGCGTGGGCGACGTGCTCTGGCAGCCGATCGATGGCGACGGCCCCATCCCGAGCGACGAGCTAGAGGTGGGGGTGATGACCCTGACGCAGCTGAGCAACTTGCCGTTGGAGATCGAGGGGGGGAAGAAGGTGTTGATGGTCCTGGGACCCTGCGGCATCTGCAGCAGCCCGCGCGGTGACCTGCTAGAGGCGGTGTTGAGCTTCCAAAAGCGCTACCTGACGCATCTGGTCACCGACGTACGGACGGCAGCGTTCGAGTCCGCAGAAGTCGGCGAAAGCTAGGGGGCAGTCGGAGCCGCGAAATCGATGAGAAGTCGGACGGCCTGCTGGGACGGGTGGGGAAGTCGGTGGTCCCGACCCCGAAGGCCGGTACGATCGCGATGGCCCGTTCGGTCAGATAGCCATCGAGGCTGCGAGGTTCGAGATTGACCAGGCGCGCGAGATGATATTGAAGGGAGGTGATGGCGTAGCCGGCTTCTGTGCGATGTGGAATGGGAATCACAAGGGCGGGATCGATCTGGACCATTGGAAACGCGGTCACGAACCGGTCCTTGTGCCAGTATGCATACATAAACAAGAACGGCGAGGGACCGTCCTGCGGACGCATCCAAGGGGCTCGGTAGTCCTGGCCGCCGTCCTCGCGCTCGATTCGGATCTCCGGATAGGGCGTGAGCGAGAGCGTCCCGTCGACATGGTTCCAGTCGGGGGGACCGGACCTGATGATAATCCGCCAGTACTTTCTCAGCGTCATCGCACAGCCTCCAGAGCCGTTGCCAACAATAGTCCCCGGCGCGCCTACCAGCGGGTGCGGAGGAGGCGCGGCGACCGTGGGGCTCTCTATCGAGTGTGGCCCGACTGCGGATCAATCGCCGTCGTGAGCTGAGCGTCGGCGAGGCCACAGCCGCGGCCGTGACGCTGAATACAGTTTACGGTTCCTGGTGCATAATTAGACACAGTATTAACCACGCTGTGTCTAATCACATCCAGTATTACCATATTGTCCGGCACCCGAATCCTAGCACCTCACCCGGCGCGGCGTCAAGCCCCCACGCTCCTCCGTGATCCTGCTGGCGGGCACCGCCAGTGACTCGACAGAGAGCTATTCGCGGCGAAGGAGCGTTTCGGCGTACCGCGGCGGACTGGAAGACGCAGACAGGGTTGAGCGGGTGGTAGGGAATCGTTCTTTACCGCTACTCACGGGCGAGGTCCGGGCGCGACCTCAGCAGCCCCAGAATCAGCGGCGTCGGGATCATGCTGGTGGCGAAGAACTGATGCGGCACGGTCGTATCGAGTGTCTGGTGGTACCGCCCCGACATCAATTCGGGGTTTCGGCCCAAGGCTCCCTCGAACGTCGTGCGGGCGTTCGCCTTGAGCGCTCGGTAGGCCGCTTCCTCTCGACCGTAGTTGTAGAGAGCCCAGCTAGCGAAGCCGGTCATGAAGGGCCAGACAGCTCCGTTGTTGTAGTGGAGAGGGTCGTACAGCGGATGGTCGCTCGAGAGGAGCCGAACGCCCCAATCTGTCAGCAGCTGGGATGATGCGAGCGCGTCGAGTGTTGGCCCTGCGTGCTGCGGGTCCAGCAGCTCGAATGCGCCCGCCACAGCGGGCCAAGCGGTGATCGCGGAATTCGTCTTCCCTCCTTCAAGGATGCCGAACGCGTATCGGCCGACGTCCTCCATGTAGTACTCGCGCTCGAAGTTCGCACGTGCCTCGTCGTAATAGGAGCGGCTCTCGTCGGCCAGGTCCAAGTCGCCCAGCGCCGCCGCCAGATCTGCCATGCCGCGGAGCGCCTCGACCGAGACCGCAGCCAGGTAGATGTCCTGGTGCATCCCTTCGGAGAGGCCACCGACCTCGATGGCCCCGAGGCCGCCGGCGGTGTTGTCGACGATTCGGTCGCCGTCGCTGTCGTGCTCTACGCACCAACGGTACGCA
The DNA here is from genome assembly GCA_039589375.1 of Gemmatimonadota bacterium. Lineage (GTDB taxonomy): Bacteria > Gemmatimonadota > Gemmatimonadetes > Palauibacterales > KS3-K002 > JASFMO01. The sequence continues at coordinate 14,242 of JBDHHL010000004.1, forward strand.
TTGATCAGCGCGTCTCGGTACTCCTGTACGAAAGCGGTGTCGGCACTGGCGAGCCAGTAGCGATGCAGAGCGACGATCCAGTACGGGGTGGTGTCGGCGTGGTAGTATGCGTAGGGGAACTCGGTGAACCAGTCCTTGCGGGTCCGCATCGCCGACTGCGTGACCTCGTGTGGCATCTTCCCGTCGCCGCGCTGGTAGCGGGCCTGGAACGCCAGCGCTTGACGGGCCAGCTCGAAGTGGCGGACGGCGACAATACCCAGCGTGTTGATGGAAGCGTCGCCGCCGAAGAACCAGCCGAAGCCGGGGCGGCGGCCGCGGCCGGAGGGACCGTAGCCGGCGACTATCCCGCAGCCCAGGTCGGGATTGCAGACGAGCGACTCGTCCAGGTTCACCTTGGCCCACTCGAGCGCGAGGTCGAGCGTGTCTTCGGGTGTATCGATCGAGACGAGTTCTTCGTAGAGCCACCGAGCGTGCTCGACGCGTTCATCGTAGTAGTCCTCCGCACTCGCCAGCAGTCGTTCGAAGAGAGCGTTCACAGAGTCACGTGGCATGATGCCGCCGGCGACGACAATAGGAATGAATTCGTGTGCGATACGCGCTGTGTCGACCTCGATTCTGAAGACCGACGGCGCGTCCGGCGCCGCATGGGCGGGATGCGACGTGCCCTCGCTTGCGAACGGCGAGCCTACGTAGGCGTTGTACTCGCGACGGCTCTCGGAGAGGATGAAGCGCTTGTTGCCGGCGTCGTAGTAGGCATACTGGCCGCCGATTCCAGCGGGCCACATTAGGTCGAGGTCGGCCCTGAAGGAGGCGACGATCTCCAGCGGTCGAACTGCCGAAACGTCGAGCAGCACGATCATGCCTGGCTCGTGCAGCGGCACCAGAAAGTGCTGAGTCACGGTGAAAGCAGCGTGGGAGTAGACGACGGTCATCGCTTCCGGCCGCACGATCACTCGCTTCGCAACGTTACGCCCCGAGATCGGCTCGGAGTAGTCGGGAATCTTGAAGCCGAGCTCGAAATCGTGGAACAGCTTCACCGGCCAGGCCCACGCCTCGAACTCGCCGGTCTCGTAGCCGAAGAACGCGGCTTCGCGGCCCACACCGCCTAGATAGACGCCGAGCCGTGACGGACCCTCGAGCTGGATGGGGCTCTGGGTGATCTCGAACTTGGGGACACCTTGAGCGTCGAGGGACGGCGGCGCAGACAGCGCCAGACCCAGTACAGCGACGAACGGTAGCGCGATGCGTGCCTTCATCGGAGCCGCCTACGTGTGATGTCGGAATGAGCCGAATTCACCGGTTACGTGAATCAACAATTTAGGCTGAGTGGTGGGAACAGGCACGGTGCTCGACTAGGGACGGTCCCCGCGACAATGATCCCTTCGGCGAAACGACGCGTCTTTCGTGAACCCACTAGGGCGACCCGCATTGGCTCCACTCTGCGGCCCAATACTGCCGAGGTAAGCCAGGGCAAGTGCGACGGCGAATCTCACGAGTACCCCCGAGGTATGAGGCCAATCTCCGCTGTCGCCCCGGCCTTGCGGTGCCCGGGCCTGCCTCTGCGCTGAAGCCACATGGTCGCCGAGTTTCACTACGATGGTGTTGCTTCGAGGTTTTTTCCGGATGATCGGATTCCTCTTTCTGTCATCGCCGAACGACCTAGCTTTAGGACTGTCCGATGAGCACGTAGTAGGTGACGCGTATCCTTGAATCGGCGCCGCCGGTTTGCGGCCCGGTTCGGTACTGGGAGAGCGAATGATGACCGACGATAGGGAGTACGGCTTTCGCCACGATCCAACCGATTGGATCAAGAACGGTGAGTCGCTCGAGGCCGCGCGGGTGCGGACTATGGTCTATCGTCAGCCGCGAGATGGTGATGAGAAGATACTGAATGCCAAAGTGGACGAGATCCTGGCCAGGCAGCGGGAGGACGGAAGCTTCGGTGACTCTTCCAAAGAGACCGCCGCTACACTGCTCGAGGCTCTGGAACACGGCGCTGCGCACGACCGGCCCGAGGTCCGTCGGGCGGCCGAATCCGTCGTGGGCCAGCTGCGTGCCGGCCAGAATGCCGACGTATGGTTCGAGCCGTCCGGCAAGGCGCTTTCCATCTACGGAGTGCACGTGCTGTGTCTCTTGGGGCGACAGGACGAGCCCGAGGTGACGTACACTGTCCGCTGGCTGGTCGAGCACCCGGAGGTGTGGAACGGCCCGTGGGAGGGTTGCCCGTGGACTCCGGCGGTCTTCTGGAGCGCGCTCTGGGCGGCGCGCGCGTATCATAGCGAGGTCGAGGCAACGGTCCGGGACGGACTGAGGCGGGTCACATCAAAGATGAACGAGGCCGGCTGTTTGGCGTACAACGACCCATGGGGCTTCACGGACGCGGCGGGACAAATCGACGCGCCGGAAGCTCGCGCACTTGTCGAGAAGCAGATTCCGCTGATTCTGCGCAGCCAACATCCGGACGGCGGTTTTGGCGGCGTTAGCTTCCCCGCTATACGCGCTCTCGAAAAGCACGGATTCCTCGATCGGCTCAGGAGCCTGCCGCCGCTAGCACCCGAGTGGCGCACTGTGCGCGAAGTGCCGCTGCCGGAAGGCATGTGGTTCTCGCTGACCTGGGACGGGCAGAGTCTCTGGAGCTTTAACGTCACGTCGAGGGAGGCTACTGCTATCTCACCCACTGACGGCCGGGTAGCACGCAGGGTCGGGATCGACAACTGCCACGCGGTCGCTTGGTGGGATGGTGCCCTCGCCGCGGTTGGCACGGAACCCAAGGAGCTGAAGAAGGTGGACCTCGAGAGCGGCGAGGTAGTACAGACGATATCGCTGGCACACATGGAGTCGATCATCGATCCCGAGGTCGTGGCCGGACGGATTCTCGTCGGCGATCGGTTCCTGGGCTGCGTCTCGATCATCCACCCGGACGGAGCCGAGAAGCTCCGCATGCAATGTCTCGCCGGACCGTTCCCGGCGTGCCTCTCGGCGGAAGGTGAGGATGTTTGGCACGCGGATCGCTGGGCTCCGGCGATAATCAAGAGCGACCTGAAGGGGCGGCTGCTCGACTGGGGCGGGAAGCCCTTCGGGATCCAGGGGCTAGCCTTCGACGGCCAGCAACTGTGGGCGCTCGACGGCGAGGCGCGGCGGATCTGTGCTGTCGAGAAGGTCTCGCAAACCGCCGCCCACTGACCTGGTCGACTCGTAGATCCTTAGCGCCTAACTGCCGGCAAGATGTGCGAGTAGAGGAATTCGATCGGTCGGCGCTGATCGCGACCACTCTGCGTTCCACCGGTCACAACGACGACCATGTCATGCTCGGGGACCACGAAGATGTATTGGGCACGGAACCCCATGGCCGCGTAGATCCGCTCTTTCCCCTCGCCGTCCGGATCAGGCTCCAGAATCCACCACAGGTATGCGTAGCCGGTCGAGTGGCCGCGTGGCGGCTCGAAGGCGACCTGCTGGCGTGTCGACTCCTCAACCCACTCGGCTGGCACAACCTGTTGGTCCCGCCAACGTCCACGACGCAGATACAGTAGGCCGAACCGGGCCATGTCGCGGGGGAGCAGACTGAGACCGCCGCCCGTGTGCGGGTGGCCTTCTCGGTTGCGGTACCAGAAGGAGCGTTCGATGCCGAGAGGAGCGAACAGGTAGCGATCCGCGTATGCGTCGGCGTGCAGCTCGCTCCGCCGCTTAAGCATCGCCGACATCAGGATCACTGCGCCCGAGTCGTACTGCCAGTACGTACCCGGGTCGCGTACCATGGGTCGGTCGAGGTAGAACCGGTCCCAGCCGCGCGGCGTCCGGTTCAACTGGAAATGCGGCGAGTCCTGGCCACGCTCGTGGTAGTCGGTACCGCTTCGCATGGTGAGCAGATCCTGCAGGCATACCGCCGCCCAGCGCGGATCCTGCGCCAGTTCGTCACGCCACTGGGGGAAGAAGTCGATGACGCGCTCGTCGACGCTCTCGACGTGGCCTTCCGCGATAGCGATGCCGATGAGCGCCGAGGTGAAGCTCTTGCTCACAGACTGTAGCGTGTGCAGGAGCTCCGGATTCCAGCTGCCGAAGTACTCCTCCACCACCAGGTGGCCGTTCCTTACGATCAGCAGGCCGTGCAGGTCGGGGAAACGCTCACCCTCGCGGATTAGTGCCACAAGCTCGTTCAGCTGCTCCGGGTCGAGCCCCTGAGCTTCCGGCGTCGAGCGCGGCCAGTCGTCGTCGGGCCAGACCTCCTGAGCCGCAGCCCCCGCTGGGCCGGTAAGACCAGCGAGCGTTCCGGCCAGAGCGGCCACAAGAACGAGATGAAACGGACGTATGTGAAGCGTCGTAAGAGCGACCAGCGAGAAGGGTATGCTCATGATGGTCCATTCCGGTCGGGAAGTGGTTCGCAGCAAACTACGCGCAGCACGCAGCGGGAGCTAGCAAGGCGCAGTGCCAACCATCGCCCAGCCGAACGCGTCAAAATCATGAGTTTCCCGTGGATCTTCTCGAAAGGAGTGCGTGTCGATGAGCACGAGGATTACAGGTCTGACGCTGTCGCTGCTGCTGGCGTGCGTCGGTCCGGCTGCGGCGCAGACGCCTGTGGAGTACTTAATACGAGTCGACGACCCGAACAGCGGGTTCTACCACGTTGAGGCCACCCTGCCCGCAACAGGTGACGAGACGCTCGTCTCGCTGCCGTCGTGGACGCCGGGCTTCTACTCGATCAACAACTACGCGCGTTACGCTCGCAACTTCGCCGCCTTTGACGACCGAGGTACGCAGCTTCGTTGGGAGCGCGCGGACAAGGACACGTGGCGCGTCTACAGCCGGGGGAGCCAACGCGTGCGCGTGAGCTTCGACTTCCTGGCCGAGAACCTGTCGCTGGACGGCAGCGTGCTCGAGCCCGACTTCGGCTTTTTCAATGGCACGAACCTGTTCGTGTACCCGGAGAAGAACTACGACGTCGCGGCCCGAGTCCGGTTCGAGCTGCCCGAAGGTTGGCAGGTGGCGACAGAACTCCAGGAGACCGGCGAGCCGGGCGTGTACTCCGCTGCGGATTTCCACGAGTTGGTGGACAATCCAACGTTTCTCGGCCACTTCGCGATCGACAGCGTGCAGGCAGACGGGCGCTGGGTTCGCCTGGCGATGTACCCGGCGGACGCTGTGCCTCAGCGAGCTCGGGAGGTCATCCTCGATGGGCTCCAGCGGATCGCGGATTACTCTCACGATCTCTTCGGTGAACCGCCGTATGAGCGCTATACCACCTTCATGTATCTGCACTCCGGGGAAGCGAACACGGGCGGTGGGCTCGAGCACGCCAACTCGCATCTAGATATCATGCCGGCCGCCGCGTATGCGAGTGCGGCACAGATTAGTCAGGGCTTCGGGTTCGGACTGCTCTCACACGAGTACTATCACGCCTGGAACGTGAAACGGATCCGGCCGGCGGAGATGTGGCCGTACGACTACGAGAGCGAACAGTACACGCCGCTGCTCTGGGTGTCGGAGGGGTTCACCAGCTACTACGGTCCGCTCATCCTGGCGCGCACGGGGCTTTCGAACGAAGAACAGTTCTGGTCGGCCATGCAGGGCAACATCGCCGGCGTGGAGAGCCAGCCATATCAGGCATCCGTCGAGGACATCAGCCTCGCCACGTGGATCAACCCGCTCCCGATCGGCGGCGGCTACTACTACAGCAAGGGAGCGCTCATTGGGCTGCTGCTGGACATCAAGGTCCGGAACGCGACGGACAACCGGCACAGCCTGGACGATGTCATGTATCGGCTGTACCACGACCACTACCAGCGCGGGCGTGGCTTCACCACGGAGGACCTACTGGGTTACGTCGCCGAGTACCTCGGTGACCACGACACGATGGAATTCTACCGCTCGCACATCGATGGCCGGGAGCCATTACCCTACGCCGAAGTGCTGGAGCTGGCAGGTGTGAGCTTTCTGGTCGACACGATCGTGGAGCCCCTCTTGGGCGTCTACGCCGACTACAGCCAGGCCGACGTGGTGGCGGTGGACAACACGGTTCCCGGCAGTGCCGCGGTGGAGGCGGGCCTGCAAGCGGGAGACCAGCTACTACGGGTCGGCGTGGTCGCGGTGGCCGGCGCTGGATGGGCGGACCAGTTCCGTGCCGCCTATGCCGATTCGGTCGGGACACCATTCACCTTGGAGTACCTGCGTGACGGGCAGCGCATGTCTGGTCAGACTACCATCCGCACCCGCACACGATACGAGTATCGAGTCGAGCCCATGACTGACGCGAGCGACAAGCAACTCGCCGTTCGACGGGGGGTGCTGGAAGGCGCGACCCATTGATCTTTCGGGGCTGAGCTAGGACCAGCGCGTGTCACACAAACAGTTCCCTATTCGTTTATCTTTTGGAGAACAGCCGCCGCTATACGTGCTGGAGAAGCGCAACGAGTATCGAGGCACCGAACGATGTTTGCCCTGAAGCCAAACACTCGCGTTACCCTCGTCGCAGCTGCCGCGCTCGGGCTGTTGATCGGGTCGGGTTGCGGGTCCGATCCCAAGGAGCCCGTCGCCGAGGACGTCTACATCGAGGTCCGTGTGACCGGCGGCATAGCCGGAGCGGATTACACCTACGCCGTCGACGGTGCCGCCTATGAAGCGCGCGGCGTGTCGTGCGTCAACCTATGTGACTTCAGCCCGGGCGACGTCCTGGCCCACTTGAGCCCGGATCAGGTCCGCCGCTATTCGCAAATGCTTCTGGATGGCGGGATCATTGAGTTCGATGGAGAGGACTTCGGCAACCCGTGCTGCGACCAGTTCTACTACACCCTACTGTTCGCGTACGGCGACCGAGAAGCGACCGTCAAGGGTGCCACGACGACTCTGCCAGCAGGGCTCGCCTACGCGGTGATGGAGCTCGACCAACTCGTTCACGGCGTTGCCCCCATCATCGTCGATTTCGAATCGCGTCCGGACGACTGGCCTCAAGATCCGCTCGGCTTGCTAGGCTACTGGCTGGACGGTCACATCCTATCCCTAGAGATCGAACATGGCGGGGGGTGCGCGGACCACGAGTACTACCTTGTGGCCTGGGGCGGCTGGATGGAGTCTTTCCCTGTCCAGGTGAACGTGTTGCTCGCCCACGAGGATCATGACGACCCCTGCGATGCCATCATCAGGCGCACGCTGCGGTTCGACCTGACGCCGCTGAGAGAGGAGTACTGGCCGGTCTATCGAGACAGTGGTCCGGGCCGCAATACGATCGTCCTGCGCCTGACGGTGCCGGACGGGCACGGCCCTCGCTATATCGAGTACACGTTCTAGCGCTGCGACTCCGGGCCGAGCACCTAGCCGCCATCTGCACACGCGGTCCGTCGGCGGATACTCAAGCTGCATAGACCGCCCAGACCGCACTTTTCGCCCGTGACCTCGTCAACCGGCTGACACGCCGGGCCACACGTTCTCGTAAGAGTAAGTATGCATGATCTGCCGCCCGGCCTGCGCCGGGCACGAGAGACGTGGGAATACCGGGGAGAGGGTCGGCCGGACTTCGCCGTGGAGCCGGGGAAGGGCCAGGAGTCGGCCTGGGACTACCCCCGGCCACCGCGGGTCGAGCCCGACGACCGCCGTGTGGAGGTCTTCTGCTGTGGTGTCGCCATCGCGGACACCCGGCGCGCCGTGCGTGTGCTGGAGACCGCCAGCCCGCCGACGTTCTACATCCCTCCGCACGACGTTCGGATAGGGCACCTGGAGCCCTCTCCGCGAACATCCATCTGTGAGTGGAAGGGGCGGGCGGACTACTGGTCGGTGTGTGTCGGCGAAAAGTTCGTCGAAGGTGCAGGCTGGAGCTACCCTGAGCCATTGGCCGGATACGAGTGGATCGCGAAGTACTTCTCCTTCTATCCCTCCAAGGTCGAGTGCTACGTCGACGGCCAGCGCGCAATGCCACAGCCGGGTGGATTCTACGGCGGCTGGGTGACGGCCGAGCTCGTCGGGCCGTTCAAGGGAGAGCCCGGCACCGGTTGGTGGTGAAGCGCGATTCGACTCAAACAGGCGAAGGGCACGGGCGGCGATAACCGTCGACGAGCGGTCGCATCCGCCGGCGAATGAAGAGAAGACGTTTCTTGCCAATTCCCTCGCTTGCGCAATCCTGACAGGTCGAATACAGATAGCTTGGTAGCGTGAGAAACCGTGCGTCGGGTCGGACCGGACCGGCGCACGGTGGATCGGTTCAAAGTCACCCGTCGATCGGCACTGCACACGAGACGTATCGATCATGTCGAAGCGCCTGACGTTCTGGATCATACAGCTCATCGCTTGGGGCGCTTACGGATTTAGCACATACTTGTCCGGCCTGCCCAGCCTCGCCGAAGCGGAGATGTTCAGCATGCTCGGCGTGAAGCTCTTGCGGGCGGCGTTAGGCATGGGGCTGAGTCTGGTTCTCTACACTCTGTACATGCGTGTGATGCAGAGGACGACGGGGATCAAGACGATCGCCGCTGTAGCCGTGGTCGCGTCGCTGGTCGTTAGCGGCGTATGGCAATTGCTGTATCTCTTCGCGCAGTCGCCGCCATGGAGCGCAGCGGGGTTCGCCATCGACCCGGGCAGTTTCCGCATGTCGTTTCCGGACTATGCCTTCGTCATGCTCGCCTGGAGTGCGGCGTTTCTCGGCATTGAGTTCTGGCGCTACTCGAAGGTCCATGAACAGAACGCCGCTGAGGCGAAGGCGCTGGCGCACGAGGCGCAGCTCGAGAGTCTCTCCTATCAGCTCAACCCGCACTTCCTCTTCAACGTGCTGAACTCGATTCGCGCCCTGATACAGGAGGACCCGGCGCGGGCGCGCGAGATGGTGACGCAACTGTCTGATTTTCTCCGCCATACGCTGGTCACGGCTCCACTTGAGAAAGTCCCGCTGGGTGAGGAGATCGAAGCTCTGGGACACTATCTGGAGATCGAGCAGACTCGGTTCGAGGACAAGCTGGAAGTCGAGATCGAAGTGGACCCGACAGCGAGAGAGAGTCGCGTGCCTAGCTTCATCCTCCACCCGCTGGTAGAGAACGCCGTAAAACACGGGATGCATACCAGCCCGCGCCCCTTGCAGCTGAAGATTCGAGCGCTAATGGTTGGCGACACGTTGCGGGTCGAAGTGGCCAACACCGGGATGCTCGGGTCGCAGGATGCGGGGCTGGTTGTGGGGCCCGGCGGCGCCGGCATCGGCCTCCGCAACGTAGAAGAGCGCCTGGCGCGGCTCTATCCAGGGCGCCATCGGTTCGATGTCGCTCAGGACGGTGACTGGGTTCGAGCGATCCTCGAGATCCGGCAAGTGGAGGCGAGCGGGTGATGACTGGCCCGCGTAAGGCCGTGATCGTTGACGACGAGCGGTTGGCGCGCAGCGAGCTTCGCTCCCTGCTCGCCGCGCATCCCGAGTTGCAGATCGTCGGTGAGGCGGATTCGGTGCCCTCCGCCGCGGCGATCATTGCTCGCGAGGGCCCCGACTTGGTCTTTCTTGACATCCAGCTTGGCGGCGAGACGGGTTTCGATTTGCTGGAGCTGATCCATCCGGAACCGGCTGTCATCTTCGTAACGGCATATGAGCATCACGCCCTACGTGCCTTCGATGTGAATGCTCTCGACTACCTGCTCAAGCCGGTGACGTCGGAGCGCTTGGCGGCCGCGCTGGAGAAACTTGCCGTGCCGCGGCCCGAGTCGGTGCCCAAAGGGCCCGTGGAGTATGAAGACCGGCTGCTTCTCCGACTCGATGACCACATTGCATTTCTGCGCGTCGACAGCATCAGGTACATCGCCGCCGGCGGCGATTACTCATACGTGTACTCAACGGACGGGAAGAGGCGGTTGGTGCACAAACCGCTCAAGGAGTGGGAGGAACGGTTGCCCGAGAACTTCTTCCTGCGGATACACCGCTCGACGATAGTGAACATGGAGTACGTTCAACGGTTGGAGCCCTGGTCGAACTACAGCTACCTGGTGTACGTCGAGGGCGCCGATGAACCGCTGGTCATGAGCCGGCGCTACGCCGGGAAGGCGAAGGATCGGCTGGGTTGAGGAGCGTCGTTCATCCCCTGGTGTGACCGCTTATCGAGGGTTCTGATCTTCCGTCGACAATTCCTTCCTGATTCTTCTGCTGCCTCGTAGGGTTGTCCGCGACACGCGTGAAAGCGCGTGGCCTAAATCGCGAAGTGTCGCCAACAGGACCCTCTACGGGAGTAGGAGAGAATGAATTCACAAATTCTGACTGCGTGCGTGGCCGCGCTGCTGGTCGTCGGGTGCGATAACGACGACACGATGTCCGTGCCGACGCAGACGACCTTTGAAGTACGCGTCGAAAACGCGTCGATGGTCTACGACTTCACCGCTTCGGGGGCCTTCAACACTCCGGTGGGCGGCAACATGCCCGCTCCGATCGGACCGGGTGAGGCTTACGAGTTCAGCTTCAGCGCCGCGCCGGGCGCGAAGCTCTCGTTTGCCACGATGTTCGTGCATTCGAACGATTTCTTCTACGCGCCGGGCCCGGCCGGGATCGAGTTGTTTGAAAACGACGGGTCGCCGATCACGGGGGACGTGACGTCGCAGATCATGCTTTGGGACGCCGGGACCGAGGTGAACCAGGAGCCTGGGGTTGGCCCCGACCAGGCACCGCGCCAGGGTGGTCCCGATACCGGGGCGGATGACTCCGACAACATGGTGCGACTGGCTCCCGACGACTTCGCCAACCTGCCGAACGTGTCGGATGTGTTGCAGGCTACCCTGAGTGTGACCGCCGGCACGCGTTTCACCCTGCGGATCGAGAACGTCTCGACGGGGAGTACGCTCGTCACGTCGCAGGGTGATCTGGCCGTTCCTCTGGCGCCGGGCGTCTGGGTGGTTCACAGCGGCGCCGCGCCGATCTTTTCCACGGGCCATGCGGGTCGCGGCGAAGGCCTCGAGGCGCTTGCCGAGGATGGCGACCCATCGGGCCTGGCATCGGCACTGGCCATGCGGACGGGACTTACCGTACCGCTATCGCCGGGCGTCTGGGCCGTGCACGCTTCCGACGGGCCACTGTTCGAAGCGGGTCAGTCGGATCGCGGCGTGGGGCTAGAGGCACTGGCGGAGGATGGGGACCCGTCCGATGTGGCTGCAGCGCTGACGAGCCGGAGTGGCGTAGAGTCGAGCGGCGTTTTCAACACGCCAGAGGGCGCTGCGATGCCTAATGTCATTCTGCCGGGAGAAGCGTACGTGTTCACCGTAACCGCCGAAGCCGGCGCGAAGTTGTCCCTCGCAACGATGTTCGTGCAGTCGAACGACCTGTTCTACGCACCGGATGAGGCTGGCATCGAGTTGTTCACTTCGGGTGGCTCACCGATCTCTGGTAACGTGACCGCACAGCTCATGCTGTGGGATGCCGGGACGGAAGTGAACCAGGAACCGGGCATAGGCCTGGATCAAGCACCGCGCCAGTCGGGCCCGAATTCGGGAGCCGATGAGAACGGGATGGTGCGATTGGTGAATGATGGCTTTACGTATCCGAACATCTCGAGCGTGATGACCGTGACCATCACTCCTATGTAATCGATCACCTCTGCACCGCGCCGACTCGCGTCGGGCGGCGCCGGGAAGAGCTGACGAGCCGCTCCGGCCTCCTGTGTCGGGGCGGCTTGCCGGCGTTCCGGCCGCTGCCGCGTTGTCCGGGGGAACTCCCTCTCTCACTCGTTATCTGCCAGCACTACCTTGCCCAGGTTGCGCCGGGCGTGCAGATAGGCGTGCGCCTCCACGGCGCCGTCCCGGTCGAGCGGGAAGGTTCTGTCGACCACGGGCCGCAGATCGCCGGCGATCACCGCTCGGTATATCTCGTCCAAGGCCGGTCGGAGTAGGGTCTCCTTCGCTCCCAAGTGCAGGAGGTGCACGCCGAAGACGCCGATGTTGGGTTCCACCAGTGAGAGGGGGTGGAAGCGGGGCGTGCGTAGCCAGGCGCGGGTCGCCCGCAGCCAGCTGCGCTTCCGCTTCGGCATTGCATCGCTAAGCCCGTAGAAGACCAGGCGACCCAGCGGGGCCAACAACCTGCGGCAGGCCTTCGTAGCCCGTCCGCCCACGGGATCGAGGGCGATGTCGAGGCCGCGGTCCCCGACCAGGTTGCGGACATCAGCTTCCCAATCGCTGCGCGAGTCAAAGCAGGCTACGGCGCCAAGCTCGCCTGTGACGAACGTACGCTTGTCAGGGGTGCCGGCCGTGCCGATGGCACGCAGCCCGCGTCGCACGGCCAGCTGCACCGCCGCCGTCCCAACACCGCCGCCGGCTCCCAGGATCAGCGCCGTCTCGCCGTCGCGGGCATTGCCAGCGTCGAACAGGCAGACCCAAGCGGTGAGGAAGACGACCGGGATCGCGGCCGCCTGGACGGGTGTCAGGGAATCGGGGTATCCGAACAGGTTGTCGGCGGACACCACCACGTCGCGTGCATAGCCGCCGTAGCGGATGAGCGCGACGGCGCGATCTCCTTCGTGCCAGCCCTTCACATCGTTGCCGAGGCGAACCAACTCGCCGGCGACCTCGAAGCCGGGGCTGTAGGGGCGCTCGGGCACCGTGCCGTAAAGTCCGGCCCGCATCGCTAGGTCGGCGAAGTTGACGCCTGCCGCCTCGACCCTCAGGTGCACGTCCGTCGGGCCCGGTTCGCGAAGCGACACCTCCCTTTCAACCAGTGTCTCAGGCGGCCCATGACGTTCGATCAGAATGGCGCGTGTCGTATTGCTCATCACTCGTACCGAATCGCTTCCACCGGATCTAACCGCGCCGCGCGGCGGGCCGGATAGGTCCCAAAGATGACGCCGACCGATATGGCGACCGCCGCCGCGGCGACTACGATCTCCCAGCTGAATGCCATCTCGAGCGGCGCTTCAGATATCGCCCGGATGACCTTGATGATGCCGAACGCCCCGACGAGCCCGACCACCACGCCAATGGCGCTGCCCACAGCGGAAATCGTGATCGACTCCGCCAGGAACTGGAGGAGGATGTCCCGGTCACGGGCGCCGGCCGCCTTGCGGATGCCGATCTCACGGGTTCGCTCGTAGACCGAGGCGAGCAGGATGTTCATGATGCCGATGCCGCCGACCAGGATCGAGATGCCGACGATGGCCGCCATGATCAGCTTGAACGTGAGCATCACCTGCTGCGCCTGTTCTACTCGCCTGGCCGCCATCTCGATCCGGAAGTCCGATTCCCACGAACCGAATCGTTCCGCCAGCCACGTCTCGGCCTGGCTCCGCACTTCGTTGATCTCCTCGAGGCGCACCGCCTTCAAAAGCAGAGTCGGTGCTCGTGGAGCCGCCTGCGGTTGGAAAAGCTCGCGCTCGGCTTGGAGCGGTACGTAGGCGTTGGGTCGCGCCTCGCCTTCCTCTGCTCCCAGCACACCGACAACCCTTCGGACGCTTTCGCGGATGCGAACGCTGCGACCGATCAGCGGCGCAATCTGCTCGTCGCCGGCGAATTGGGAGGCCAGCTCGTGGGAGAGAACGATGACGGGGGCGTTCCCCACGGCCTCTTCGGCTGTGAAGAAGCGTCCGGCGGCGAAGCCGGAGTCGAAGAAGGCCAGGGCGCCGGGCTCCACGGCGTCGATGACC